>NZ_JBBCKX010000024.1:0-83462 GCF_037153115.1 Pantoea sp. USMM079 | reverse complement strand
TGAGAAGATGCAGAACGGCCTGTTTTTTAAATTCCGGTGAATGCTTACGACTGCTCATTGTAGTTCCCCCTACTCGTTGGAATGGTGTCCAACTTTCGGGGTTCACTTCATTGGTCGCGCATCCATTTATTTAGACGACCTCAACAACTTCTCCAGCGGCCTGACCAACGCCAGCACCGTTTCATCCTGCACTTCTGCCGCAGCGTCCAGTTTGGCGCGCATCTCAGCCACTTCGCTGGCACCGTATGCCTGATTACGCTGCATCGCATTGACCAAATCGATGCCCATGCGGCTCAGTTGCGCCACCTGCTGAACCTGCTGCTGCAGCGGCTTGAGCTGATAGCTGCTCAGAATCAGCGGCATCACCGCGTCACTGTTGTTCTGCCAGCGCTGTAACTGCTGACGAATAACGTTGGCCGCCATGCGATCCTCGCGGTTGGCGATCAGTGCATCGACTTGTTTATCCAGTAACCGCACCGGTTCGCTTTCGGCAGGCAGTACATCCGCCAGACGATTGAGCGGCTCGAAATAGTCATAGTGCCCTGCCTGGAATTTCAGGTGCTGACGCGTGTAATACTGCGCCGGTTCCAGCACCTCCGCCAGCACGCGCAGCGGCGTGATATCGCTGGTGTTGGCCAGTCGCATCATCTGCACCTCCGCCTGCTGATGCTGCTGTAATCCCACCGACACCGTGCCCCAGCGATCCACCGCGTTTAAGCGTTGGTACATGTTGTCGCTGTCGGTGACATCCTTCGCCGACCACAGACGCTCAGCCACCACAAAGGCACGCGGCCATAAACGCGTATCAATTACCCGGCTGTTGACGTTTTCCGCCCACAGCGCTGCTTCACCGCCAATCAGGTTGTTTTGCATTTGCTCAGGCGTTGGCACTGAAGGCTGAATACCAGTCGGCACCTGTGCCAGCTTGCTGCCCTCAGCGGGATAGCGCACATTGCCCACCAGCATGTAACCGGTCAGTTTGTCCTGCGTCAGAGTGACCATTGGCTGAAACGGCCCCATCCAGGTATCGACGCTAAAGGTCAACTGCGTGGGCGACAGCCAGCGAATATCACTCACCATACGCCGCGCTTTGCCGCTGAAATCAATAAAGCCACGCCAGCCGCTTTTAGTTTCCACCAGAGTGAAACTGCCTTTGACCGGGCTGCCCTTCAAACGCGGCATGGTGAACTGCCAGCTCTGCGCTTGCTCGTCGGCTTGAATCTGATCCTGACCCTGGAGTCCCTGCGGCCAGGGCTCGTTGCGGTAGTGGTAGGCTGCGGTTTGCGGTTGATCGAGATAGAAACCGGTTGAGAGAATGCCACGGAAATCGTGCTTCGCCACCTCACCTAACGCATCCTGTCCCTGCCAGGACTGGATCAAAATGCTTTTCGGCAGATCCGGATGGTAAACCTCATCCCAGCCAATCATGCGACGTTGATGCGCTTCCAGGATCTTCTCCACCCGCTGATTGAACCACGCCTGTAATGCGTGCGTGTCTTTCAGACCATGGTCACGCATAAACTGCTGAATTTTCGGCGAGTCATTCCATTGGGTCGGATCCACTTCATCGCCGCCGATATGGATATAAGGATCGGGGAAGATCGTCGTAACCTCGCCCATTAGCGTATCGATGAAGGTGAAGACCGCTTCGTTGCTGGGATCGAGCAGCGGTTTAAACACGCCCCAGCCGCGTTCCATCTGGTACGGGCCCGGCGCACTGAGCAGCTCTGGCATCGCCACTGCAATCGCCGAGGCGTGCCCCGGCACATCAATTTCTGGCACCACGCGCACGCCGCGCTGGGTGGCGTAACGCACCACATCCCGCATCTGCTGCTGCGTGTAGTAAAGACCATCGCTGGCTTTCTCCTGCAACTGCAGGTAATGATTGGAAGCGAAGCGCCAGCCCTGATCATCGGTCAGATGCCAGTGGAATACGTTCATTCGCGCTGCGGCTATACCGTCGATCTGCCGCTTCACCGTTTCAATTGGCAGGAAATGGCGCGCCGAATCGATCAGCACCCCGCGCCACGGAAAGCGTGGTTTATCGTCAATGGTGACGTAAGGAATCTGCGTTCCCGTCTCATTATTCTCAATCAGCTGCAGCAGCGTTTCCATGCCGCGCATCGCACCGAAACGCGTGTTGGCTTTTAGCGTCACGCCGCCGCTGTTGACCTCAAGATGATAGCTCTCATCGCTGTCCGGCTGTGGCAGGGGATCCACTGCCTGGGCAATTTGTACCTGAATGGTGGCCTGGTCGCTCGGCGCACTGGCGGGCAGCAGCGGCCAACCGGTTTGACGTGAAATACGTGCACGCCAGCGCGCTTCAGCCCCCTCCAGATGATCGCCCGTAATATGCAGCGTGAATTGCGGTGTCAGCGTCAATGCGCCGCCGCTGGCAGGCTGCACCACTTTTTGCGGCCAGGGCATTAAAGGCAGATCAGAGGCGGGGGCGGCAACAGCGGAAAAAGTCAGGGATAAACAACAGGCGAGCAGCGTTCGTTGCAGAGGCATGTAAGGCATCCTTGTAATTAAATGACGGGCCAAAAATAGGCAAAAAAAAATCATTAAACCTGCTTCGCTTCGCAAATCAAGTTGTAAAAGTTCGAAGTTTGGTCTGCTTAAAACTTTTGAAGTTTAGTCCGCTTTACCATTGTGCGGCTTTCAATCTTCGTTATGTCTTCTTTGCGGCAGGTCAAAAACAACGCAATTAATTTCAGCCAAAACACCACATATTGCGATTACACTCTGCACAAATATCTACATATAGTTTCACGGAGAGAAAATGGCGGCGGTGGTGATTAAGCGAGACGGCTGTAAAGTGCCGTTTGAAGCGCAGCGTATTGCGCTAGCGGTTCAGGCGGCGGCGCAAGCTGCTCAGATTGATGATGCGAGTTGGTGCACACAAGTCGCAGAGCAAGTGAGCCAGCGATTGTCCGATCGCATTGAGGTCGATATCCGTGACATTCAGTGCGCAGTGGAAGAGACGCTGATGGCCGGACGCTGGCCGCAGCTGGCGCGCGCCTATATCGAATATCGCCATGACCGTGATTTAGCCCGTGAACAGCGTGGCAAACTGCATCACGCCATTCGCGGCCTTGTTGAACAAACCAATGCCGCGCTGCTCAACGAAAACGCCAACAAAGACAGCAAAGTGATCCCCACCCAGCGCGATTTGCTGGCAGGCATCGTTGCCAAACATTATGCCCAGCAGCAACTGCTGCCGCGTGATGTGGTGCTGGCGCATGAGCGCGGCGAGATTCATTACCACGATCTCGACTATTCGCCATTTTTCCCGATGTTTAACTGCATGTTGATCGATCTTCAGGGCATGTTGAACAACGGCTTCAAGATGGGCAACGCCGAAATCGAGCCGCCAAAATCCATTGCCACCGCGACGGCGGTGACAGCACAAATTATTGCGCAGGTCGCCAGCCATATTTACGGTGGTACCACCATCAACCGCATTGATGAAGTGCTGGCGCCGTTTGTGACGCTTAGTCTGGAGAAACATCGCGCCGTGGCACAGCAGTGGCAGATCCCGGATGCGGAAGCCTATGCGCGCGTGCGCACCGAGAAAGAGTGTTATGACGCATTCCAGTCTCTCGAATATGAGGTCAACACGCTGCACACTGCCAACGGGCAGACGCCGTTTGTCACCTTTGGCTTTGGTCTCGGCATCGATTGGGCCGCGCGCCTGATTCAGCAGTCGATTCTGCGTAATCGCATCGCAGGGTTGGGGAAAAACCATAAAACTGCGGTGTTCCCGAAACTGGTATTTGCCATCCGCGAAGGGGTGAATCGTCGTCCCGGTGATTTTAACTACGACATCAAACAGCTGGCGCTGGAGTGTGCCAGCAAGCGCATGTATCCCGACATTCTCAATTACGACAAGGTGGTGGAAGTCACCGGTTCGTTCAAAACCCCGATGGGCTGCCGCAGCTTCCTCGGCGTGTATGAAGAAAACGGTAAGCAGATTCACGAAGGGCGCAACAATATTGGGGTCATAAGCCTGAACCTGCCGCGTATCGCGCTGGAAGCCAAAGGGAATGAAGCTCATTTCTGGCTGCTGCTGGATGAACGGCTTGAACTGGCTAAACGGGCATTGATGACGCGCATCGCCCGGCTGGAGAAAACCAAAGCACGCGTAGCACCGATTCTCTACATGGAGGGCGCGTGTGGCGTACGTTTGAACGCTGATGACGAAGTCGGCGCGATTTTCCGCAACGGCCGTGCTTCGATCTCGCTCGGCTACATCGGCCTGCATGAAACGCTGAACGCGCT
Source organism: Pantoea sp. USMM079 (assembly GCF_037153115.1). Taxonomy (NCBI): domain Bacteria; kingdom Pseudomonadati; phylum Pseudomonadota; class Gammaproteobacteria; order Enterobacterales; family Erwiniaceae; genus Pantoea; species Pantoea sp. USMM079. The sequence continues at coordinate 79,181 of NZ_JBBCKX010000024.1, read as the reverse complement.
GAGCGGCAATGAAGTCCATCCGTATGATGCGCAGCACCTGCGGGAAAAAGGTGTGGCGATTGTGCAGCGACTGCGTGCTGCTGTGGATGCGTGGAAAGACGAGACCGGCTACGGTTTTAGCCTGTACAGCACGCCAAGCGAGAATCTCTGCGATCGCTTCTGTCGTCTCGATGCCGCCGAATTTGGTGTGGTGCCGGGCGTCACCGACAAAGGCTACTACACCAACAGCTTCCACCTCGACGTCGAAAAGAAAGTAAATCCCTACGACAAGATCGATTTTGAAGCGCCCTATCCCGCCATCGCCAATGGCGGCTTCATCTGTTACGGCGAATACCCCAATATTCAACACAACCTCAAGGCGCTGGAGGATGTGTGGGATTACAGCTATCACCGCGTGCCCTATTACGGCACCAATACGCCCATCGATGAGTGCTACGAATGCGGCTTTACAGGTGAATTCAGTTGCACCAGCAAAGGCTTTACCTGTCCGTGCTGTGGTAACCACGATCCGGCACGGGTTTCCGTCACGCGCCGTGTTTGTGGCTATCTGGGCAGCCCTGATGCGCGGCCGTTCAATGCCGGTAAGCAGGAAGAGGTACAGCGCCGCGTTAAACATCTGGATACCGGACAGCTGGGATGATGCGTTTTCATCGCTATTACACCGTCGATATCGTCAACGGGCCGGGCACGCGCTGCACGTTGTTTGTCTCGGGTTGTGAACATCAGTGCCGTGGCTGCTATAACCAAAGTACCTGGCGCCTCGATTCCGGCGTCCCTTTTACGTTGGAGATGGAGGAGCAGCTGATTGCCGATCTCAAGGATCAGCGCATTCCGCGCCAGGGGTTGTCGCTCAGCGGCGGCGATCCCCTGCATCCGCACAATGTGCCGCACATCCGTCGTCTGGTGAAACGCGTGCGGCGTGAATGCCCGGACAAAGATATCTGGCTGTGGACCGGCTATGAGATGGCGGAACTGAGCGCGGCACAGCGTGAAGTGGTGGATGAAATTGATGTGCTGATCGACGGGCGGTTTGTGGAAGCGGAGAAAGATGCGCGGCTGCTATGGCGCGGCAGCCGCAATCAGAAGATCTGGTATTTACGTCAGCCACAGGGCGATCGTACCGAGGATCATACCGCTCAGCGCCACGCCAATCAGCGCGATCCACAGCGCGCGCGCCGGGAAGGCACGGTGCAGCATCAGTAGCGATGGCACACTCACGGCGGGTAAGGTTACCAGCAGCGCCAGCGCAGGCGCGATCCCCATGCCCGCCAGCATCATGGTCTGTACAATGGGAATTTCTGCAGCGGTGGGAATGACAAACAAACAGCCCGCTATCGCCATCAGCATCACCCAAAACAGCGTGTTGCCCACTGCGCCATCGGCATGCGGGAACAGCCAGACTCGCGCAGCACCCAATAACAGCACGGCAACGATATACAGCGGGATGGTGTTCCAGAACAGCCGCCACATCACGCGCAGCCAGCGAGTCAGAAACGGCTGCTCGCTGTCGGCAGCCATCACCATGGGCGCGGCAATGGTTTGTTCTGGCACGCTACGCTGCACCAGCGATGCAATGCCTGGCACCATGATCACGCCCGCCACCAGCCGAATCGCCGCGAAGTGCCAACCCAGCACAAATCCCATAAAGATTAACGTGGCGGGATTTAATAGCGGATTGGCCAGCCAAAAGGCCATCGCCGCCCCGCTGGATACCTGCGACTGACGCAAACCCGCCGCCACCGGCGCGGCACAACAGGTGCACATCATCCCCGGCAAGCCTAAACCGGTGCCGATCAGCGTCGATCCAAACCGCGAGTTGCCCATCAGGCGCAGCAGCCAGTTGCGTGGGATCAGCACCTGTACCAGCGATCCCAAAATCACACCCAGCACTGCGGCTTTCCAGACGGCGAGGAAGTAAACCATCGCGTAATCCAGCGCCGCGCGCCACGGTGAATCCGCGGCATTCGCCAAAATGGATATGCCGATTGAATGGGTTTCAGCCGCTGTGAAGGCTTTGCCGTAATAGGGTTGCCATTTGACGTACCACAGGCCAATGACGACGACGGCGAGGAACAGCAAGGGTTTCCACCATGCGAAGCGCGCCGCTGGTGCAGAAGATGCAAGTTGGGTCATAGCAGATTCCGTATTCTACAGAATAACGAATGCCGCACCGGGGAGTGAGGCGGTTAATCCATAGTGTTATTCAGGTTATTGGAATCTGCTACGCAAAGTTAGCGTAAGTTTGATCGGGCGCGAAAAATTAACTTTCGCCGGTTTTATCGCGCTGCCAAAGGATTTTTTTGCCGAAGCCCAGCGCGTTGTCAGTCATCTTCAGCTCATCCAACATAATCTCCCACAAGGGTGCCTGAACCTTGCGGGCAATCGGATAACGTTTCTGGTAGGCATGCCGCGCCTGCGCTTCACGCTCTCCAGTAAGCTGCTGAATACGGCCACTGTACTGCACGCCTTTGATTAGCAACACGGTTTTCGGCTGGCCGTTAACCGTCCCCGCCACGCGCGGATTAGCTTGCATAAGGGTGCCGTGTCGCGTATCGGGTTCGGTCATCAACCAAAACGCCATTCGTGTTTCATCCAGCACGTAAAAGCAGTTGGCACACCACAGATCGTCGCCATGACTGGCGCACAATGACAGGGCACGCTGTTTTTTAAGAAAACGAATAAGATGAGAATGGTCAGACACAATGCAACTCCATGTGGCAGATAGCGAGGCTAGCCTAAGCGCGCTACACTGCCCAACAGCCATTGAACAGGAAAAGTCATATGCAACAGGGCTGGCAGCTCTATATGCTGCAAACCGCCGCCGGGATGCTTTATACAGGCATTACCACAGATGTTCATCGCCGCCTGCAGCAGCATCAATCCGGGAAAGGTGCGCGCGCATTGCGTGGCAAGGGTCCGCTGACGCTGGTGTTTAACTGTGATGCCGGCGATCGCGCAGCCGCTTCGCGCCTGGAATATCAGGTGAAGCAGCTCAGTCGCACGCAAAAGCTGCTGCTGGTATCGCAGCAGCCTTCATGCCTGAATGCGTGGTTTAATCGAAACGATTAAAAGGTTCGGAGAAAGCGATTAATCCTTCTGCGCCCGTAAATGCATCATCCGCTAATTTATAGACCTGAAATGCCGCTTCACTGCCCAGCCAGCGACAGTGCAAGCCGTGACGTGCCGCCGGTTCGAAGCCCAACGGGTTGTAGAATTCGGGATCGCCCAAGACCACCACCGCGCTGTAGCTGAACTCGTTCAGGGAATCGAGCCCTTCATACACCAGCTGTTTGGCAATGCCCTGCTTGCGCACGGATTCATCCACCGCCAGAGGCGCCAGCGCCACCCAATTGCGGTCTTCACCTTGTAAGGTCACCGGGCTAAAGGCGGCATAACCTAATACCTGCCCTTCATCATCCGTGGCCACTACACCTAGCGTTAATAAACCATCTTCACGCAGCTGCTGCACCAGTTCAGCCTCGGCGGAGGTCGCAAAACTACGCTTCAATAAGCTGTCGATGCCCGCCGCATCCACACCAATTTCAGTACGAATCAACATGAGATCCCCGCGCGCGCCTCAGCGGCCTCCGCGTCCTGTTTCATTCCTGCCTCAACAAAGGCAGCCAGCTGCTGCAACCCCGTGCGCAAAGACGTGGGCATGGCATCCAGTTCAATGGCATCCATCAAATTCTTCACCTCCAAACCCAGCTCCGTGTCGCCCTCAATCACCAGACGGCGTTGGAAGAACAACATATCGGGGTCTGCTTTGCGTGCTGCCACCAGCAACAAGTCGTTGGCTTCACCGCGGAACCAGACATCTGCCTCGGCGTCGCGTGAAACGGTCAGGCGTCCATTCTGCAAGGTGGTGATCCAGCGCAGATTCACATCTGCAATCTCAATCCCAAGAAAGCGCCCTTCCAGAAAGTCTAACTCACCTTCAGACAAAGCATGACGAAATTGCCAGTTTAAGAGTTGTTGCAAAACCACTTTTTTTACAGGGAATGGGGTGAATGAAATAGGTAAGGCAAGGAATTCTGGGCCTTTTTTCACCATCAGGCCGCGTAAGCGCGAAAACATCATCAACAATCCCTTCAGAAAATTTTACCTATATTGCCACATCCAGGCGCCCTCGCCTCCACTGAGATCAAGGAAATTGCGGAACAATTGATTAAATAACCTTCACTCTGCATGCTGACTGACGCTTTCACTGCCTTAAATCAACATTCACGCCTGTCGCCTTCCCTACACTTTAACGCTTCGGAATTCGGGGGAGGAAATGTATGGAACTGCTGTGTCCAGCGGGGAATTTACCTGCGCTGAAATCGGCGGTGGAGCATGGCGCCGATGCAGTGTATGTCGGTTTGAAAGATGACACCAATGCCCGCCACTTTGCTGGCCTTAATTTTACTGACAAGAAGCTGGCAGAAGCGGCGCGCTTCCTGCACCAGCATCGCCGCAAGCTGCACGTGGCCATCAATACCTTTGCCCATCCTGATGGGATGAATCGCTGGCAAACGGCCATTGATGTGGCGGCGCAGAACGGCGCAGATGCCTTGATTCTCGCCGATATCGCTACGCTGGAGTATGCCGCGCAGCGTTATCCGCAAGTGGAACGCCATCTTTCCGTGCAAGCTTCGGCGACAAATTTGCAGGCCATCCACTTTTACCATCGCCATTTCAATCTCAGCCGCGTGGTGTTGCCGCGCGTACTGTCGATGCATCAGGTTAAACAGCTGGCGCGTGAAACACCGGTGCCGCTGGAAGTCTTTGCCTTTGGCAGCCTGTGCATTATGGCGGAAGGCCGTTGCTATCTCTCCTCCTGGCTGACGGGGGAATCACCCAACAGTGCGGGTGCCTGCTCGCCGGCAAAATTCGTGCGCTGGCAGCAAACGCCGCTGGGGATGGAATCACGCCTGAATGAAGTGCTGATTGATCGTTACAGCGCCGATGAGAGCGCCGGTTATCCCACGCTGTGTAAAGGGCGCTATGAAGTGGATGACCAGCGCTATCACGTGCTGGAAGAACCCACCAGCCTGAATACCTTATCGCTGTTGCCGGAGTTGCTTCGCGCCAATATCGCTTCGGTAAAAATTGAAGGCCGCCAGCGCAGTCCGGCTTATGTGGCGCAAGTAGCAAAAGTGTGGCGCCAGGCGATTGATCGCTGTATGGCCTCGCCCGAGCAATTCGCGGTGCAGGAACCCTGGATGCGCGCGTTGGGCGAACTTTCTGAAGGTAGCCAGACCACGCTCGGTGCCTATCACCGCAGCTGGCAGTGAGGAGATGCTATGAAATATGCCATCGGGCCGGTGCTGTGGTACTGGCCAACGGAAACGCTGGAACGCTTTTATCAGCAGGCTGCCGTCAGCTCTGCTGACATCATCTACCTCGGCGAAGCGGTATGCAGTAAACGTCGTGCAACCTCATTCCAGCAATGGATGGAATTAGCACGCCTCCTGGCACAACACGGTAAACAGGTCGTGCTCAGCACGTTGGCGCTGTTGCAGTCGCCTTCGGAAGTCAAAGAGCTGCGGCGCTATGTGGAGAACGGTGAGTTTTTGCTGGAAGCCAACGACATCGGCACCGTTAACATGGCAGCCGAACGTAAGCTGCCGTTTGTCGCCGGGCCGACGCTTAACGTCTACAACGCGCAAACGCTACAGCTGCTGCTCAAAGAGGGTATGACGCGCTGGTGTTTACCGGTCGAGATGTCGCGCGACTGGCTGATTCAACTGTTGCAGCAGTGCGATGCCGCAGGCCTGCGCGACAAGTTCGAAGTGGAGGTATTGGGCTATGGCCATCTGCCGCTGGCGCTGTCGGCACGCTGCTTTACCGCCCGTTCCGAAAATCGCGCCAAAGATGACTGTCAAACTTGCTGTATTCACTATCCCACTGGTCGCCGCGTGCTGTCACAGGAGGGCCAACAGGTGTTTGTGTTGAATGGCATCCAGACCATGAGCGGCTACTGTTATAACCTTGGTAACGATTTGGCCGGCATGCATAACTGGATCGACATCGTACGCCTCTCGCCGCAGGATGAAACCACGCTAACAGAGGTTGCTCGCTTCCGTGCGAACGAAGCCGGTGAAGCGCCGCTGATGATGGCGCGCGGCAGTGAATGCAACGGTTACTGGCGTCGTTTGGCGGGTATGGCGCTTGAAGGCGGACGGTAAAGGCACGTTCCGGCTATATTCCTGCTGTTAATAGCAGTTTTAATATGGGTAATGATGCGTAATACTGACTGGCGCAGGTCTGATAACACCTGCGCCATCATTATCTGGAGTGCCCATGTCTGAGAAAAAAAACGTTCGCCTGTCCGTGCTGGATCTTGCACCTATCCCGCAAGGTTCTGCTGCGCGCGAAGCTTTCCACAATTCGCTGGCGCTGGCGCGTCAATCTGAAGCCCTTGGTTTCCATCGTTACTGGCTCGCTGAGCACCACAACATGACCGGTATCGCCAGTGCGGCAACCTCCGTGTTGATTGGCTATCTGGCCGCGAATACCGAAACTCTGCGCCTCGGATCTGGCGGTATTATGCTGCCCAACCACGCACCGCTGGTGATCGCTGAACAGTTTGGTACGCTCGAATCCTTATACCCTGGCCGTATTGATTTAGGGCTGGGCCGTGCGCCAGGTTCTGACCAGCGCACCATGCTCGCACTGCGCCGCCATCTCTCCAGCGCCCAGGCGGACAGCTTCCCGGAAGATGTAGCAGAACTGATTCGTTGGTTTGATGCCGAAGAGGGTGAACATCCTCCGGTACAACCGGTACCGGGTTTAGGCTTAAAAATTCCAGTCTGGTTATTGGGTTCCAGCCTCTACAGCGCACAACTGGCTGCACAGCTCGGCTTGCCGTTCGCCTTTGCTTCCCACTTTGCACCGGACCTGTTGTTCCAGGCTTTGCATCTCTATCGTGAGAAATTCAAGCCTTCTGCGCGTCTGGCGAAACCTTATGCCATGGTGTGCGTCAACGTGGTCGCGGCGGATAGCGAGCGCGATGCGCGCTTCCTGTTTACCTCGATGCAGCAGCAGTTTATTAATCTGCGCCGGGGCAAACCGGGCCCGCTGCCTGCACCTGTCGAAAACATGGATAACCTCTGGTCGCCATCGGAGCAGTACGGTGTACAGCAGGCGTTGAGCATGTCGATTGTCGGTGACAGCGATAAAGTGCGTCAGGGGCTGGCTGCGCTGATGCGCGAAACGCAGGCCGATGAAATCATGGTTAATGGCCAGATTTTCGACCCGCAAGCCCGTCTGCGTTCCTTCGCACTGGCGATGGAAGCGGCACGCTCGCTATAACGTTTACTGCTGTGGGGTCAATCCTTCTGGCCCCACAGCCACCATACGCACATCACGAGCCGGCGATTGCCCGTAAAAACGGCTGTATTCACGGCTAAACTGCGAAGCGCTCTGATACCCCACGCGATACCCTGCGGTTCCCGCATCTAACTTATCAATCAACATCAAACGCCGCGCTTCGTTAAGGCGCAGCTGCTTTTGATACTGCATTGGTGTCATGGCCGTGACCGATTTGAAATGATGGTGCAGCGACGAAATACTCATGCCCACGCTACTGGCCAGCTGATCCATCTTGAGCGGCTGATGAAAGTTTTCACGTAGCCAGCGTGCCGCGCGCGCCACTTTGTTGCCCGGCCGCTCCGTCAACGCCATGTTGAGGATGCGGGGTCCTTCCGGCCCGGTAAGGAGTCGATAGAAAATCTCTTGCTCAATTAACGGTGCCAGCGCCGGAATATCCTGGGGCTGATCCAACAGCTCAATCAGGCGGATCACGGCATCGACCAGGGGCGGCGCCACTTTGTGTACCGTAATCCCACGTTCATTGGTTACCGTTGCGCCAATCTGCTGCAGCGGGAAATGTTCGAGGTAGTGCATCAGGCGCGTTTCATTGATGGTGATCCCGACACCCAGATTCGGTTTCTCCTCCGTGGCCTGCACCACGCAGGATTGCACCGGCATATCCAGCGTCACTAGCAGCAGATCGCCCGGTCCGTAATGCATCACGTCTTCACCCATGCGCAATGCTTTTTGCCCTTGCGCCACCAGTGCAAAACTGGCCCAGGTGGCAATGTGCGACAGGCTCGTGGGTTTGGAGCTTCGGCCAAAAGAGAGAAAATCGATGGGGCTGAAGTGGCGGCCATCTTCCGGGGTATGGCGAGCGATCATCGCCACCAACTGCTGCCACTGTTCCTGATGAATCATGCGTTGCGCACTCCGTGATGAGTGATCACTGTCCCCGCATTCTCGCCTTTCGCTCGCGTTACGCCTAGTCCCTGCACAACACATTTGCAGGATTGTGCAAAAAGCTTGCAGGATTGCGCTACCGCAAAATTGTATGGACAGCGCATGCTTACCCTTCCCCGAATTCTCAGGTGGAGAGACACAATGAAAGCACTTGAAGGCAAAATCGCGCTGGTGACGGGCGCCTCGAAAGGCATTGGCGCCGCCATTGCTATGACTTTCGCAGCGGCCGGCGCTCGCGTCATTGTTAATTACCGCCAGGATGAAGCGGGTGCGGCAGATGTGGTCGCGGACATCTGCGAGCTGGGCAGCGATGCCATTGCGGTACAAGCAGATATCTCTCGCGAGGCCGATGTGCAGCGTTTATTCGCGCGCAGCATCGAGCAGTTTGGCGCGCCGGATATCGTGGTCAACAATGCCGGTATTTTCCATCATGGCGATTTCGCCGAACTCAGCCTCAGTGAAATGCAGCAGCAGCTCAATGTAAATGTATTGGGCACGTTACTGGTCTGCCAGCAGGCGGCGAAACATTTCCCGGCTCGCGGGGGCACCATCATTAACTTGAGCGCCCTTAACAGCCAACGCAGCACACCGGGCTCGGTGTTATGGGCAGCGACCAAAGGGGCAATTGATACCTTAACGCAGGGCCTGGCTCGTGAATTGGGGCCACGTAATATTCGCGTCAATGCGCTGGCACCAGGAATCATCCTGACCGAAGGTTTACTGGCAGCGAAGAAGATGAATCCGGATGTCAAAGCGAAGCTGATCGCTGCTACGCCGTTGGGACGGTTTGGTCTGCCGGAAGATGTAGCGCAGGTTGCCCTGTTTCTGGCATCAGAAGAGTCAGCCTACGTCAGTGGAGAGCGGGTGTTAATTGCCGGCGGCGTGTAACGTTTAATTTACGAACATAAAAAAGGGACGCCGAGGCGTCCCTTTATATTTTTAAGCGTTTATCGCTTAAGCGTCACGACGACGTGGTGCAGATGCACCCTCTTCACGACGTGGGCCACGGCCGCCTTCACGGTTGAAGCGTCCGCCTTCACGGCCACCTTCACGACGCTCAGAGAAACGACGCGGTGCGCCTTCGCCACGCGGTGCGCCATTACCACGACGCTCGCCATCACGACCGCCTGGACGACGTTCACTACGCTCGAACGCAGGAGCATCACCCATCAACTGCATGTTCATCGGCTTGTTCAGGATGCGCGTGCGAGTGAAGTGCTGCAGAACTTCGCCCGGCATACCTTTAGGCAGCTCGATGGTTGAGTGCGTACCAAACAGCTTGATGTTACCGATGTAACGGCTGCTGATGTCGCCTTCGTTAGCGATCGCGCCCACGATATGGCGAACTTCAACACCATCATCACGGCCCACTTCAATGCGGTACAGCTGCATTTCGCCAACGTCACGACGTTCGCGACGTGGAGCGCCATCACGGTCACCGCGGCTTTCGCGTGGACCACGTGAGTCACGTGAATCGCGACGATCATCGCGGTCGCGGAACTCACGACGTGGTGGGCGTGGTGCTTCTGGTGGCAGAATCAGTGGACGTTCGCCCTGTGCCATTTTCAGCAGTGCTGCGGCCAGTGTTTCGAGATCCAGATCTTCGCCCGGCTGCATTTTGCTCAGCAGTGCACGGTACATATCCAGATCGCTGCTTTCCAGCTGCAACTGTACTTTGGCGGCGAATTTAGCCAGACGGCGCTCGCTCAGCAGTTCTGCATTTGGCAGTTCAACTTCTGGAATAGTCAACTTCATGGTGCGTTCGATGTTACGCAGCAGACGACGCTCGCGGTTCTCAACGAACAGCAGCGCACGGCCAGCACGACCCGCACGACCGGTACGACCGATACGGTGAACGTAAGACTCAGCATCCATTGGGATGTCATAGTTAACAACCAGGCTGATACGCTCAACGTCCAGACCACGTGCTGCAACGTCGGTCGCGATCAGGATATCCAGACGACCATCTTTCAGGCGCTCCAGTGTCTGCTCACGCAGAGCCTGGTTCATGTCACCGTTCAGTGCTGCGCTGTTATAGCCGCTGCGCTCCAGCGCTTCAGCCACTTCCAGCGTAGCGTTTTTGGTACGCACGAATATGATGGCAGCATCAAAGTCTTCCGCTTCCAGGAAACGCACCAGCGCGTCAGTTTTACGGCCATAAGCGGTCCAGTAAGACTGAGAAATGTCAGGACGCGTGGTCAGGCTTGACTGAATGCGCACTTCCTGTGGATCTTTCATGAAGCGTTTGGTGATACGACGAATCGCTTCTGGCATGGTCGCTGAGAACAGCGCGGTCTGATGACCGTCTGGGATCTGCGCCATGATGGTTTCAACGTCTTCGATGAAGCCCATACGCAGCATTTCATCAGCTTCGTCCAGCACCAGGCCGCGCAGGTTAGACAGATCTAACGTGCCGCGTTTCAGGTGATCCAGCAGACGACCAGGCGTACCTACGACAACCTGTGGTCCCTGGCGCAGTGCGCGCAGCTGAACGTCATAGCGCTGGCCGCCGTACAGGGCAACCACGTTCACGCCACGCATGTGTTTAGAGAATTCCGTCATGGCTTCAGCAACCTGAACAGCCAGTTCACGGGTTGGAGCCAGCACCAGGATCTGTGGTGCGCGGACAGATGGATCAATGTTGTTCAGTAACGGCAGGGAGAATGCCGCTGTTTTACCACTCCCGGTCTGCGCCATACCCAGCACATCACGGCCCGCCAGCAGGTGAGGAATACACTCAGCCTGGATTGGGGATGGCTTTTCGTAGCCCATACCGTTCAGTGATTCGAGGATGTCAGCGTTCAGGCCAAGGTCAGAAAAAGTGGTTTGAATATCAGTCATGTAGTACACGTGCCTCTTAGATTGCGGCGGCCAGTCTACATAACTCGTCGTGAAAATTTTCAGTCATTTTCATCAAAAAGTGTGAACCGGCTCAAATTAGAAGTTTTGACGAACAGAAAAGCCCTCACCTCGAAGATGATGACTTTACAAGTATTCAGGCAATAAAAGTTCGTCAGCTATTGCTGGTCAGATTCTGATAAATCGTCTTGTGTCTGGCCGAGTTGCGCCAGTTCCAACAATGCGTATCGGTGCTCAACAAAGTTGTTAACATTGTTAGCGACCGCCAGTTTGAACAACGCTTTCGCGTCGTCCTTCTCCCCCAGACTTAGGTAGTACTTACCTAAATAGAAGTTGGTTTCACTGAGATGTTCAGCGAGCGAGGTGTTATCCGTTGCGTCCGCCTTGAGACGTTCCATCAGCGTTTTTTCACTGATGTCGCCAAGGTAGAACTCGACAATATTCCATCCCCATTGGTCCCGGACCGCTTTGTCATGTCGCTGTCTCAGCGTGACTTTGGCCTTGTCGGCATCCATATCGCTTTCAACGAGATAGAGCCAAAGGCTGCGGAAAGGATCGTTAGGATCGTCTTGATAAAACGCCAGCAGATCATCTTGCGCTAACTTGTATCGACCGCCGTAATAGAGGGCGATACCACGGTTTAAATGCGCATAGTTGTAAGTTGGATCAAGCTCAAGTACAGAATCAAACGCTTCATAGGCAGCATCAAAATTGCCTGCCTGCGTTAAATATATACCGAGGTAGTTAAACACCTCAGGCATATCCGGTCTTATAGACAGCGCTTGCGAGAAATCGTTCCGCGCTAATGCCCTCAGACCCAAACTATCATACAACACTCCGCGCTCATATAATAGCTGTGCGCGTTCATCATCGGTCAGGGCACGACTGGCAAGAATTTGTTCCATTCGCGCCAGGATCACCTCTTGCTGCAGTGTGGGCTGCAAAGGTACTGCCAGAACTTCGTTCTTACGCCAATTGGAGTTGCTGCATCCTGCCAGCGTGATAGCTGTCGCAACAAAACACCAGCGCAAAAAAGGCTTCATTTCCCACTCCCGAATACAAACATTGGGATAACCATCCTGTCATCCGCCTGCTGTGCACAAGGATTCCCGCCCTCGCGATGATCCAAATACCTCTCCCCAAATTGCAGGGAGAGGCCAATCAGTAAACGCTTACTCGGCGTCAGATGCATTCGTTGCAGCAGGGGTTTCTTCCGCTGGTTTCTGCTCTGTCGCTTCTTTGATGCTCAGGCGTACGCGGCCCTGACGGTCCACTTCCATCACTTTCACTGGAACTTCCTGACCCATCTGCAGATAGTCGGTCACTTTCTCAACACGCTTATCAGCGATCTGAGAGATATGGACCAGACCTTCTTTACCGCCGCCGATTGCCACGAAGGCACCGAAATCAACGATACGCGTCACTTTACCAGAGTAGATACGACCCACTTCGATTTCAGCGGTGATCTCTTCGATACGACGAATCGCTTCCTTCGCTTTGTTGCCGTCGGTTGCTGCGATTTTCACGGTGCCATCATCTTCGATTTCGATGGTGGTGCCGGTTTCTTCGGTCAGCGCACGGATAACAGAACCGCCTTTACCGATAACATCTTTGATCTTGTCTGAGCTGATCTTGATGGTATAGATACGTGGTGCGAACTCAGAAATTTCCTGACGTGGGGTGCTGATGGCCTGCTCCATCACGCTCAGGATGTGCAGACGCGCGCCCTTAGCCTGATTCAGTGCAACCTGCATGATCTCACGGGTGATACCTTCAATTTTGATATCCATCTGCAACGCAGTGATACCGTCGCGGCTGCCCGCTACTTTGAAGTCCATATCGCCGAGGTGATCTTCATCGCCCAGGATGTCAGAGAGAACCACGAAGTTCTCGTCTTCTTTGACCAGACCCATCGCGATACCGGCTACGGCTGCTTTGATCGGTACGCCTGCGTCCATCAGTGCCAGAGAAGCACCACACACAGAAGCCATTGAAGAAGAACCGTTAGATTCGGTGATTTCTGACACCACACGGACGGTGTACGGGAACTCTTCCTGCTTCGGCATCACTGCCAGCACGCCACGCTTCGCCAGACGACCGTGACCAATTTCACGACGCTTCGGTGAGCCAACCATGCCGGTTTCGCCCACTGAGTATGGAGGGAAGTTATAGTGGAACAGGAAGCTATCAGTACGCTCGCCCATCAGCTCATCCAGGTTCTGCGCATCACGGGCGGTACCCAGTGTTGCGGTAACCAGTGCCTGCGTTTCACCACGGGTGAACAGAGAAGAACCGTGAGTACGTGGCAGCACGCCAGTACGTACATCCAGACCACGGATCATATCTTTTTCGCGGCCATCGATACGTGGCTCACCACGGATGATACGGCTACGCACGACGCTCTTCTCGAGATCGTGAACGATGTCAGCGATTTCGCCAGCATCCAGCGTTTCGTCTTCAGCCTGAAGGGCAGCGATAGTCGCGTCTTTAACTGCGCCAACCTGAGTGTAACGCTCTTGCTTATCAGTGATGCGGTAAGCATCAGCAATACCGGCTTCTGCCAGTGCAGCAACACGTGCAATCAGTGCATCGTTCGCTGGCTCTGGCTGCCAGTCCCAACGTGGTTTGCCTGCTTCAGCAACCAGTGCGTTGATGTTTTCGATAACAACCTGCTGCTGATCGTGGCCGAACACCACCGCGCCCAGCATCTGGTCTTCTGTCAGTACTTCTGCTTCAGATTCAACCATCAGAACCGCGTTCTGCGTACCTGCAACCACCAGGTCCAGACGTGAAGTTTTGATTTCATCAGCGGTTGGGTTCAGAACGTACTGGTCATTGATATAACCCACACGTGCTGCACCGATTGGGCCGTTGAATGGCAGGCCTGACAGCGCCAGCGCGGCAGATGCGCCGATCATCGCAACAATGTCCGGGTTAACCTGTGGGTTAACAGACACAACGGTCGCAATCACCTGCACTTCGTTGATGAAACCTTCCGGGAACAGTGGACGCACTGGACGGTCAATCAGACGAGAAATCAGGGTTTCGCCTTCGCTTGGACGGCCTTCACGACGGAAGAAGCTACCCGGGATACGACCAGCAGCGTAAGTACGCTCCTGATAGTTAACCGTCAGCGGGAAGAAATCCTGACCTGGTTTGGTTTTTTTCTGGCCAACAACAGTCACGAATACCGCGGTGTCGTCCATGCTCGCCATAACTGCTGCAGTGGCCTGGCGCGCCATCATGCCGGTTTCCAGCGTGACGGTATGCTGACCATATTGGAATTTGCGTACGATCGGGTTCAGCAAAATTTAAGTCCTTAAATTCGAGGGGCAGAGCGCTCTTTGGCTCGCCGGGGTTTACCGATCTTTAGTTGCATCCTCGCGACTAATGACAATCTTCAACCGCTCATGCGGTAAAGCCTCTCATTAGCCGCGCGAAACGCTGCAAGCAAAGATCACTCTCAGCAACAATACATGAGTTTGGTACGGAATGCTGCGGATTGCTCGAAAAAAGGGGCCATAAAGGCCCCCTTTTCGCGAAACTCGCACAAATCTGATCGTCAGATGCGCTTTTCTGCATAGTGCATGTGCTACATCGTTGATCAGATTCTTCAGACTTAGCGACGCAGACCCAGGGTTTCGATCAGGCTGGTGTAACGTGCAACGTCTTTACGCTTCAGGTAGTCCAGCAGCTTACGACGCTGAGATACCATGCGCAGCAGACCGCGACGGCTGTGGTGGTCTTTTTTGTGCTCAGAGAAGTGACCCTGCAGGTGATTAATCTGAGCAGTCAGCAGAGCAACCTGAACTTCAGTTGAACCGCTGTCGTTAGCACCACGACCGAATTTAGCAACGATCTCTGCTTTAGCTTCTACGCTTAGAGACATAATAAACTCCGAAATAATAAATGAATGGTTGGGTGCCGATCTCTAATTCAGCAGCCCGCTTTAAAAGCCGCGCTATTCTACTCTTCGCCTGATTGCAACGCAAATGCGCCGTTAGCTCAAACGTGAATGTGTTGATTAGGCGGGAAACTCGACCACCAGACGACGCGGCGCCACGCGCCCATCCTCAGCGATTTCTGCCATGCCGATAAATTTATGTTCTTCACCTTCGGTAACACGCACCAATCCCTGTTCAGGCGCATTCGCCACCTGCACCGGCATCCCCTGCTTGAAATAAGCGGCGACAGAGGGCAGCAAATTGACGATGGGGAACTCCTCCGCAGGGCTATCCATTGGCAGCAGCAGTGCATCCAGTACACGGTAGTCTGGCGTTTCTGCTGCGTTCGCTTCAGCCGCCATCGCCTGCAACTGCTCAAAGGTGATCATGCGATCAATCGGATACTTCGCCACCTGCAAACGACGCAACATAATCACATGTGCGCCGCAGCCGAGCTTCTCGCCGAGGTCATCGATGATGGTGCGAATATAAGTGCCCTTGGAAACGTGAATTTCCAGCTCCAGCTCATCCCCTTCCCAGCGAATAAACTGCAGTTCAAACACAGTAATCGGACGTGCTTCACGCGGTACGGTAATGCCTTCACGCGCGTATTCATACAGCTTGCGGCCCTGGTACTTCAACGCAGAGAACATGGTGGGTACTTGTAAGGTGTCACCACGGAAGCTCTCCAGCGCCGCATCAAGCTGGGCTTGATTGAAGGTCACCGGGCGCGTTTCGACGATATTGCCATCAGCGTCTGAGGTATCCGTACGCTCGCCGAGGCGGGCAATAACGCGATAGCGTTTATCGGAATCGAGCAGGAACTGCGAGAACTTCGTCGCTTCACCGAGGCAGATCGGCAGCATGCCTGTTGCCAGGGGATCAAGCGCACCCGTGTGACCCGCTTTGTTAGCATGGAACAGACGCTTCACTTTCTGCAGCACATCGTTCGAGGATGCGCCCTGATGCTTATCCAGCAAAAACACACCGTGGACGTCGCGACCGCGACGACGAGGACGACTCATTAGTCCTCCTTGTCATCTTCCGCCGGGCTTTCGCCACGACGCTCAACGTCACTTTTGATCACGTTGCTGACCAGGTTAGACATGCGCATCCCCTCGATCAGCGAATTGTCATAGAAGAAGGTCAGTTCAGGCACGATACGCAGACGCATCGCTTTCCCTACCAGAATACGGATATAACCTGAGGCTTCTTTCAGCGCTTTCAGGCCATTTTTTACCGCATCTTCATCCTGATCATTCAAAAAGGTCACGAAGACTTTGGCATACGCCAGGTCGCGCGACACTTCTACGCCGGATACCGTTACCATCATGCCAAGGCGCGGGTCTTTAATTTCACGTTGCAGGATAATTGCGATTTCTTTCTGCAGTTCCTGAGATACGCGCTGTGGGCGGCCAAATTCTTTTGCCATTTTTTCTTTCTCCCAAATAATTCGGGAGGCCAGAGGCCTCCCAAATTGCAACACATCAAGTGATGATCAATCGATGGTGCGTTTAATTTCAATCACTTCAAAGACTTCGATCATGTCACCAACGCGAACGTCGTTGTAGTTCTTCACGCCGATACCACACTCCATGCCGTTACGCACTTCGTTGACATCGTCTTTAAAGCGACGCAGAGATTCCAGCTCGCCTTCGTAAATCACCACGTTGTCGCGCAGTACGCGAATCGGGTTGTGACGTTTGATGTTGCCTTCGGTGACCATACAGCCAGCAATGGCGCCAAATTTCGGTGACTTGAACACGTCACGCACTTCGGCCAGACCAATGATCTGCTGTTTGAATTCCGGTGCCAGCATGCCGCTCATGGCTGCTTTTACTTCGTCAATCAGATTATAGATAACGGAGTAGTAGCGCAGGTCCACGTTTTCAGCGTCAATCACGCGACGCGCAGAAGCGTCAGCACGGACGTTAAAGCCGAGGATGATGGCGTTGGAAGCCGCTGCCAGGGTCGCGTCGGTTTCGGTGATACCACCCACGCCCGAACCGATAATCTTCACCTTCACTTCGTCGGTGGAGAGTTTCAGCAGCGAGTCGGAGATCGCTTCCACCGAACCCTGTACGTCGGACTTCAGCACGATGTTCAGCTCGGACACTTCGCCTTCGGTCATGTTGGCGAACATGTTCTCCAACTTCGACTTCTGCTGACGCGCCAGTTTCACTTCGCGGAATTTGCCCTGACGATACAGTGCAACTTCACGTGCTTTCTTCTCATCACGCACAACAGTCGCTTCATCACCCGCTGCTGGCACACCAGACAGACCGAGGATTTCCACTGGAATGGATGGACCCGCTTCCAGCACTTCACGACCCAGTTCGTCACGCATCGCACGGACACGGCCGTATTCGAAACCGCACAGTACGATATCGCCTTTGTTCAGCGTACCTTCACGCACCAGCACGGTCGCAACCGGGCCACGACCTTTGTCGAGGAAGGATTCGATGACCACGCCGCTCGCCATACCTTCACGAATGGCGGTCAGTTCCAGAACTTCAGCCTGCAGCAGAATCGCATTCAGCAGGTCATCAATACCGGTACCCGCTTTCGCAGAGACGTTAACGAACATGTTTTCACCGCCCCACTCTTCCGGAATGATTCCGTACTGGGTCAGTTCATTCTTCACGCGATCCGGGTCTGCTTCTGGCTTATCAATCTTGTTCACCGCAACCACAACCGGCACTTTGGCCGCTTTGGCGTGCTGGATGGCTTCGATAGTCTGTGGCATCACGCCGTCATCGGCAGCAACCACCAGAATTACGATATCCGTTGCCTGCGCACCACGTGCACGCATCGCGGTAAACGCGGCGTGGCCCGGGGTATCCAGGAAGGTTACCATACCGTTGTCAGTTTCAACGTGGTAAGCACCGATGTGCTGTGTAATACCGCCAGCCTCGCCTGAAGCGACTTTGGTTGAGCGGATATAGTCCAGCAGCGAGGTTTTACCATGGTCAACGTGACCCATGATAGTGACCACCGGAGCGCGTGACTCCTGCGCTGCATCGGTATCACGATCGTCCATCACCGCTTCTTCCAGTTCGTTCTCGCGGCGCAGGATCACTTTGTGACCCATTTCTTCCGCAACCAACTGGGCTGTTTCCTGGTCGATGACTTGGTTAATGGTCGCCATTGCGCCCATTTTCATCATCGCTTTGATAACCAGTGAGCCTTTCACCGCCATTTTGTTTGCCAGCTCGGCAACAGTAATGGTTTCGCCGATGATCACATCACGGTTAACAGCCTGAACGGGTTTGTTGAAGCCCTGCTGCAGTGCGCTTGGCTTACGGTTTTTACCACCTTTACCACCACGGAACTGCGCACGCGCTTCTTCGCGATCAGTTTTCGCTTCAGAATGCTTGTTGCCTTTTTTGGCTGGGCGCGCTGCTTTGGTGGTACGCGCACGTCCACGTCCGCCTTCAACTTCGCGGTCGTTTTCGTCTTCAGCCTGACGGGCATGAGTGGAAGTGGTGACATGGTAGTCGCCTTTGTCTTCTTCCTCTGGTTTTTCCCATTCAGCTGATTTCTCTTCAGCCAGGCGGCGGGCTTCTTCTGCCACACGGCGAGCGTCTTCTTCCAGCTTACGGCGTGCTTCTTCTTCCGCTTTGCGTTTCAGATCAGCCGCTTCGGCTTCACGACGCGCCTTATCAGACTGCGCAGCCTTGGTTACTTCATCGGTAGGTTGATTAGTCACTTTCTCATTTTCCGCTGCTTCACGCTTGGCCTTTTCAGCGGCTTCGCGCTTGGCTTTATCTTCGGCTTCACGTTGCGCTTTTTGTTCAGCTTCGCGACGGGCTTGTTCTTCCGCCTCGCGACGCGCCTGCTCTTCCGCTTCACGCTGCGCCTCGGCTTCAGCTTCTGCCTGAGCTTGCTCAGACTCAGCATCACCTTTCACGTATGTACGTTTTTTGCGGACTTCGATTTGCACCGACTTACTTTTACCCCCGGTGACGGGAATATTCAAGGTGCTGCGCGTT
Organism: Pantoea sp. USMM079; assembly: GCF_037153115.1. Classification (NCBI taxonomy): domain Bacteria; kingdom Pseudomonadati; phylum Pseudomonadota; class Gammaproteobacteria; order Enterobacterales; family Erwiniaceae; genus Pantoea; species Pantoea sp. USMM079. Next base: position 60,127 of record NZ_JBBCKX010000024.1, on the reverse strand, counting down.
TTGCGCTGTAATGTCAGTTTACTTGAACCGGTCTGACCGTGCTCACGATTCAAATGGGACAGTAAGGTTTCTTTCTCTTGCTGGGACACCGCATCGTTTTCAGACTTGCGGATCCCTGCGTCAGCAAATTGCTGTACCAGGCGATCGACCGGAGTCTGAATTTCGGCGGCCAGCGATTTTACGGTTACATCTGTCATGCTGTTCCTTCCTGTTATTACGCGTCATCGCCGAACCAGCAGATATTACGTGCAGCCATAATCAGCGCACCGGCCTTCTCATCATCCAGCCCTTCAATATCTGTCAGATCGTCAACACCTTGCTCAGCGAGATCTTCCAGCGTGCAAACGCCTTTGGACGCCAGGCGATACGCCAGCGCACGATCCAGGCCCTCAAGATTCAGAAGATCCTCAGCGGGCTCCTGATTACCAAGGCTCTCTTCTTTCGCTAATGCCAGGGTGGTCAACGCATTTTTTGCTCGTTCACGCAGGGCTTCAATGGTCTCTTCGTCGAGGCCGTCGATTTCCAGCAACTCGTTGATTGGCACATAAGCCAATTCTTCCAGCGAAGAGAAGCCCTCTTCCACCAGTACGGTGGCGAACTCTTCGTCGATGTCGAGATGTTTGGTGAACATATCGATCGCTGCGTGGGCTTCAGCCTGATGCTTAGCCTGCAGATCATCGACGGTCATCACGTTCAGTTCCCAACCACTCAGTTGGGAAGCCAGACGCACGTTTTGGCCGTTACGGCCGATCGCCTGAGCCAGATTGCCGGCTTCAACAGCGATATCCATGGTGTGATTGTCTTCATCCACCACAATTGACGCCACATCGGCTGGCGCCATGGCGTTAATGACGAATTGTGCCGGGTTATCGTCCCACAGCACGATATCAATACGCTCGCCACCCAGCTCGCTTGATACAGCCTGGACACGCGCACCGCGCATACCCACACAAGCACCGACCGGATCAATACGTTTATCGTTGGTTTTCACCGCGATTTTAGCGCGTGAACCTGGATCGCGCGCTGCCGCTTTGATCTCGATAACTTCTTCACCGATTTCTGGCACCTCAATGCGGAACAGTTCGATCAGCATTTCTGGCTTAGAACGGGTGACAAACAGCTGTGCACCACGCGCTTCCGGACGAACAGCGTACAACACGCCGCGAATACGGTCGCCTGGGCGGAAGTTTTCACGTGGCAGCATATCTTCGCGTCCGATCACGGCTTCAGCATTGCTGCCCAGATCGAGTGAGATGCTGTCGCGGTTTACTTTCTTCACCACGCCGGTGATGATTTCACCTTCGTGTTGACGGAATTGATCAACCACCATCGCGCGCTCAGCTTCACGGACTTTCTGCACGATAACCTGTTTAGCGGTTTGGGTGGTGATACGGTCGAAGGTGACAGATTCGATCTGGTCTTCAACGTATTCGCCCAGATTGAACGCTTCGTCTTCAAAGCGGGCCGCATCCAGCGTAATTTCACGAGTCGGCTGTGTTACTTCTTCCACAATCTGCCAGCGACGGAAAGTATCGAAATCACCGCTGCGACGGTCAATGCTGACGCGCACTTCGATCTCTTGCTCATACTTCTTTTTAGTCGCAGTGGCCAAAGCGCTCTCAAGCGCTTCGAAGATTTTCTCACGTGGCAGGGCTTTTTCGTTAGAAACGGCTTCTACTACAGCTAAGATCTCTTTGTTCATCCTGGTTAGCCTCAATCCGGACTTTTAAAAGTGGGGGACCAGGTTCGCTTTCTGAATATTACTCAGCGCGAACACCTCATCGTTACCCTCAACGGTTACCGTGATCATCTCACCTTCCACGGATTTGATGATCCCCTGCCATTTACGGCGGTTCTGTACGGCCATACGCAGTGTCAGGCTCACCTCATCACCGGCGAAACGTGCATAGTGTTCAGCAGTGAAAAGAGGACGCTCGAGACCTGGCGAGGAGACTTCAAGGTTGTAAGCCACCGTAATGGGATCTTCCACATCCATTACCGCGCTGACCTGGTGGCTAACATCGGCACAATCATCAACATTGATACCATTCTCACTATCAATATAGATGCGCAAAGTCGATGTGCGACCGCGAACGAATTCGATACCGACCAATTCGTAGCCAAGCGCTTCTACTGGAGCGGTGATCAAATCAGTCAATTTTTGCTCTAATGTGGACAAGCCCACCCCCAAGACATAAAAAAAGGGCCTATAGCCCAGTATTGCGATTCCTGATAACAAAAAACCCCGAAAATTCGGGGCTTTTTATCACTGGACCCTGTACGCCGCAGAGCGGCATCGGCACACAATCCAAAAGAATTTTTTTCAAAAAAACACTGAGGATGCGTCCGTCGATGCATACAGTATATTTGAAAAAGAACTCTAAGGGAAAGTGGTTGCGGGGGCCGGATTTGAACCGACGACCTTCGGGTTATGAGCCCGACGAGCTACCAGGCTGCTCCACCCCGCGTCCGAAAACGTGGCGAATAATACGCCGACCTTGCTAAAAAAGCAAGTTTTACTGAGATTTGGTACCGAGGACGGGACTTGAACCCGTAAGCCCTTTCGAGCACTACCACCTCAAGGTAGCGTGTCTACCAATTTCACCACCTCGGTACTGCACTGACTGCGACGTTATGTTGTCGCTAAAGCATTGACGATGTTACTGCGGGATATCATTGCCCGGGGTTGCCGGTTTAGCTGGCTGAGTCTGCTGTTCAGACTGAGCTGGCGCAGTGAGGTTTTCCCACTCGCTTCCTTTAGAAGACTTGTTCGTGTTCAGATTGCCCAGAATCAAGCTGATAATGAAGAACAGGGTCGCCAGTACTGCCGTCATACGTGTCATGAAATTACCAGACCCGTTTGAACCGAACAGTGTACCAGAGGCGCCTGCACCGAATGAGGCTCCCATATCAGCGCCTTTGCCTTGCTGAAGCATGATCAGACCCACGAGGCCAATCGCAACAATAAGGAAAACAACTAACAGAGCTTCGTACATAATCAACCTGTTTCCTTGCGCGTTATCCGCACAGTTAAAGCTTCACCAATATTGACGGGGAGTATCGTCATCACCCATCAGAAGCGGGTGTGAATACTAACCAATGGGACATACCTCTGCAAGCGCAATTTTCACGAACTTTATTGATTGCGGAAAAAAGCGCCAGGATGGTGATTTAACAGGCGGAAAGTCGAAATCTCGCCGCCTGTTAACACGCTTAGACCGCTTTCACCGCATCAGCAATTTTATGCGCCAGCTCGGTGACTAACGCTTCATCTTCACCCTCGACCATCACGCGAATCAGCGGCTCAGTGCCCGATTTACGCAACAGCACACGACCGCGCCCTGCTAGCGTTTTCTCCACTTCAGCGCTGACAGCCTTCACGCTCTCGGATTCAAGAGGATCATGACTGCCACTGAAGCGCACATTCACCAGAATCTGCGGCAGCATTTTCATGCCACTGCACAAATCATGCAGACTCATGTGATTACGCACAATAGCAGTGAGTACTTGCAAACTTGCCACGATACCGTCGCCAGTGCTGATTTTATCCAACAGAATGACATGCCCGGAGTTTTCAGCCCCCATGCGCCAGCCCTTCTCCTGCATTTTTTCCAGCACGTAGCGGTCACCCACTTTGGCACGCGTGAAGGGAATGCCCAGCTGTTTTAACGCCAGTTCCAGCCCCATATTACTCATCAACGTACCCACCACGCCGCCGCGCAGTTGCCCCTGACGCAAGGCTTCACGTGCGATGATGTAGAGAATCTGGTCACCATCGACCTTCATGCCCAGATGATCCACCATCATGATGCGGTCACCATCGCCATCGTAAGCAAGGCCCAAATCGGCCTTCTCTTCCAGCACGCGCTGCTGCAGCATGCGGAGATCGGTTGCGCCGCACTCTTTGTTGATGTTCATGCCATCGGGCTGCACGCCAATCGCAATCACTTTGGCACCTAATTCACGCAGCACATTAGGCGCAATGTGATAGGTCGCACCGTTGGCGCAATCCACTACGATTTTCAGACCGTTAAGACTTAACTCGCTCGGGAATGTGCCTTTACAGAACTCGATATAACGACCAGCAGCATCAACGATACGGCTGGCGCGCCCCAACTCAGCGGACTCAACGCAGGTCAGTGGCTTCTCTAACTCAAGCTCGATGGCCTCTTCCACTTCATCCGGCAATTTAGTGCCTTCCGCAGAGAAGAACTTGATGCCGTTATCGTCGAAGGGGTTATGCGATGCAGAGATCACGATACCGGCTTCTGCACGAAAGGTACGCGTCAGATAGGCAATCGCGGGGGTTGGCATAGGCCCGGTAAAGGCCGCCGACAAACCAGCAGCAGCCAGGCCCGCTTCCAGTGCCGATTCCAGCATGTAGCCAGAAATACGCGTATCTTTACCAATTAATACCTTACGTGATCCAGAGCGCGCCAGAACCTTACCCGCAGCAAAACCCAGCTTTAGGACAAAATCAGGGGTAATCGGTGCTTCACCGACCTTGCCACGAATACCATCTGTACCGAAATATTTACGATTACTCATGCTTTATCCTTTTGCTCTCCGTGTCGCTTCAACAATACGCATCGCTTCGAGAGTCTCTTTCACATCATGCACGCGAATAATTTGTGCGCCCTGCATAGCGGCAATCACCGCACAGCTCAGGCTGCCGGTCAAACGCTGCGTCGGACCGACATTTAACAGCTGGCCAATCATCGATTTGCGCGACATTCCGACCAATAGCGGTAAGCCAAAATGGTGGAAATGGCTGAGTTCAGCCAGCAGTTGATAATTGTGGTTGAGATTCTTACCGAAACCGAAGCCAGGGTCGAGCAACAGATTCTCTTTTTTAATGCCTGCCGCTTCGCAACGTGCAATCTGTGCCTGGAAGTAAGCGTCCACTTCACCCACGATATTCTGATATTCAGGTGCTTGCTGCATAGTGCGCGGTTCGCCCTGCATGTGCATCAGGCATACCGGCAGACCGGTCTCCGCTGCTGCTGCCAATGCACCCGGTTCTGACAGTGAACGAATATCATTAATGATGTGAGCACCCACTCGCGCCGATTCACGGATCACCTCTGGCTTTGAAGTATCAACAGAAATCCACACTTCAAAACGCTGGGCGATAGCTTCAACCACCGGAATCACGCGCGCTAGCTCTTCGTCCACGCTGACTTCATCGGCTCCTGGCCGCGTAGATTCCCCCCCCACATCGATGATGGTTGCGCCCGCATTCACCATCTCATTGGTATGGGTCAGCGCATCCACCAATGTGTTGTGTGTTCCGCCATCAGAGAAGGAGTCCGGCGTGACATTCAAAATGCCCATCACATGGGGAAACGACAGATCGAGATGGGAATCACGGGCGAACAACTTCATGGCGGGAATCTCCTTGGGAATCACGGTATCACTGAATGTAAAAAACCCCGGACCGGCCGGGGTTTTTGCTGAGGTTTGTGGCCTCTTACTTGTCGAGCTGTTCTGACATGGTGTTGCCAGGATTTGGCGTACGCGGTTCATCAACCGGACGTGGCGCCTTTGGCGTCCCATTGTTGTCCGATGAACTGCTGCTGCCTGAATCATCCCAACCTGCTGGTGGGCGAACTTCACGGCGAGCCATCAAGTCATCAATCTGTGGCGCATCAATGGTTTCATACTTCATCAGCGCGTCTTTCATCGCGTGAAGGATGTCCATGTTCTCACCCAGCAGAACACGAGCACGCTGGTAGTTGCTGTCGATCAGGTGTTTAACTTCCTGGTCGATGATGCGTGCTGTTTCATCTGACATGTGTTTCGCCTTAGCCACAGAGCGGCCGAGGAACACTTCGCCTTCTTCTTCAGCATACAGCAACGGACCTAACTTCTCGTTGAAGCCCCACTGCGTCACCATGTTGCGCGCCAGGTTAGTGGCGACTTTAATGTCGTTAGATGCACCGGTAGAAACGTGTTCTGCGCCGTAGATGATCTCTTCCGCCAGACGACCGCCATACAGCGTTGAGATCTGGCTTTCAAGTTTCTGGCGGCTGGCGCTAATCGCGTCACCTTCTGGCAAGAAGAAGGTCACACCCAGCGCACGTCCACGCGGGATAATTGTCACTTTATGCACCGGATCGTGTTCCGGTACCAGACGACCAATAATCGCATGGCCCGCTTCGTGGTAAGCGGTGGATTCTTTCTGCGCTTCCGTCATCACCATGGAGCGACGTTCTGCACCCATCATGATTTTGTCTTTCGCTTTCTCGAACTCAACCATCGAGACCACACGCTTGTTGCCACGTGCAGCAAACAGTGCCGCTTCGTTGACAAGGTTAGCGAGGTCAGCACCCGAGAAGCCCGGCGTACCACGTGCGATGATCGCTGCATCGATGTCAGTGGCCAGCGGCACACGACGCATATGCACTTTCAGAATCTGTTCACGACCGCGGACATCTGGCAGACCGACCACAACCTGGCGGTCAAAACGACCCGGGCGCAGCAGCGCGGGGTCAAGTACGTCTGGACGGTTAGTTGCGGCGATAACAATGATGCCTTCATTACCTTCGAAGCCATCCATCTCAACCAGCATCTGGTTCAGCGTCTGCTCACGTTCATCATGACCACCGCCTAAACCGGCGCCACGTTGACGGCCTACAGCATCGATTTCATCGATAAAGATGATGCAAGGCGCGGCTTTCTTCGCCTGCTCGAACATGTCACGCACACGAGATGCACCGACACCCACGAACATTTCAACAAAGTCAGAACCGGAGATAGTGAAGAACGGTACTTTTGCTTCGCCAGCAATCGCTTTAGCCAGCAAGGTTTTACCGGTACCCGGAGGGCCGACCATCAGGACGCCTTTCGGGATCTTACCACCCAGTTTCTGGAAGCGGCTTGGCTCGCGCAGATATTCAACCAGTTCACCCACTTCTTCTTTTGCTTCATCGCAACCTGCGACATCAGCAAACGTGGTCTTGATCTGGTCTTCGGTCAGCATGCGGGCTTTACTCTTGCCAAAGGACATCGCGCCTTTGCCACCGCCGCCCTGCATCTGCCGCATAAAGAAGATCCAAACGCCAATCAACAGCAGCATTGGGAACCAGGAGATGAAGATGGAAGCCAGCAGGCTTGGCTCTTCTGGTGGTTCGCCAATCACTTTGACGTTTTTGGTCAAGAGGTTATCAAGCAACTTTGGATCGTTGACAGGAATGTAAGTCGTATATTTATTACTGTCTTTTTTGACAACGTTAATCTCACGCCCGTTAATACGTGCCTCGCGGACCTGATCCTGGTTCACTTCCGACAGGAAGGTTGAATAATCAACCCTACGGCCATTCGACTCGCTGGGCCCAAAGCTCTGGAAGACAGACATCAGCACGACCGCGATGACTAACCAGAGAATCAGGTTTTTCGCCATGTCACTCAAGGGATTAACCTCATATTACAACGGTGTTAACAGACAGCGTAGGGTACTATATATCCTTCAGACCTGGAATCGCGGCGCTGATGATTTTACTGCTTTTCACTGAAACTCAGAATTACACATCAGAGTAAACGCAGTTCGCCTTGCTTTGATTCCGGTACCGAGAGCTATAGTTTGCGCCCTGTCGCCACAATGTACACTTCACGCGAACGTAAACGAGAAGCGTCTGGCTTACGAATTTTCACTTTCGTAAATAGGGAGCGAATTTCCCGCAGGTATTCCTCGAAGCCATCTCCCTGAAACACTTTCACTACAAAACTGCCGCCAGGCGCCAGGATATCCCGACACATTTCCAGCGCCAACTCTACCAAATACATCGATCGTGGAATATCAACCGCAGGTGTACCACTCATGTTCGGCGCCATGTCAGACATAACAACTTGCACCTTTTGATCACCTACTCGCTCCAGCAATGCGTTCAGCACTGCCTCTTCACGAAAGTCGCCCTGTAAAAAATCGACACCGACGATCGGGTCCATGGGAAGCAAGTCACAGGCAATAATACGACCGTTCGATCCAATCTGTTGTACCGCATATTGCGACCAACCGCCGGGCGCAGCACCCAGATCTACCACTGTCATGCCGGGTTTGAAAAGCTTGTCACCCTGCTGAATTTCGTCCAGTTTAAACCAGGCGCGCGAACGCAACCCCTTTTTCTGTGCCTGCAACACATATTTATCGCTAAAGTGTTCCTGTAACCAGCGACTGGAACTGGCCGAACGCTTTTTACCCGTCATAATTTTTCCAATTAAATCTTCATCGTAGCGATAAATCAGTACGCAATGAGTCGCGTTGATTTGGCGATATACCCGAGATGGCGGTAGAATGAACCGTTTTCAATCCCTGAGTAAGTAAAAAATACGATGAATCTGAGTACCAAACAAAAACAGCACCTGAAAGGCCTTGCCCATCCACTGAAGCCCGTTGTTATGCTGGGCGGTAATGGCTTGACCGAAGGCGTGCTCGCCGAAATCGAACTGGCGCTCGAGCATCACGAATTGATCAAGGTGAAAATTGCCTCTGAAGATCGTGAAACCAAGCAGCTGATCGTTGACGCTATCGTACGTGAAACAAAAGCTTGTAACGTACAGGTCATCGGCAACACGCTGGTGCTGTATCGCCCTGCAAAAGAGCGCAAAATTACTCTGCCACGTTAATTAAGCCGTAAAGGCTGCCATGACGGGCAGAGAAAGTGCCATGCTCCTGCATGGGATAAAAGGCCGCTATGCGGCCTTTTTCCTTTCTTTACAATATGCGGCTACACATTTCAAAGCGTAGCAATATCTTAAAGGTATTCCACCTTTAACACTTCATATTCCACATCGCCGCCCGGTGTCTTCACAATCGCAACGTCGTCTGCTTCTTTTCCAATCAAACCACGCGCCATCGGCGAGTTCACTGAAATCAGGTTTTGTTTGAAGTCAGCTTCATCATCACCCACGATGCGGTAAGTGAATTCTTCGTCCGTATCCACATTCAAAATGGTCACGGTAGCACCAAAAATCACGCGGCCGGTTTTGGGCATCGTCGTGATATCAATCACCTGAGCGTTGGAGAGTTTGGCTTCAATCTCCTGAATACGGCCTTCGCAAAAACCCTGTTCTTCACGGGCAGCGTGGTATTCGGCATTTTCTTTTAGATCGCCATGCTCACGGGCTTCGGCAATAGAGGCGATGATGCGCGGACGCTTCACGGTTTTCAGTTCGTTCAGCTCTTCACGCAGGCTCTCAGCGCCTTTCAACGTCATCGGAATCTGATTCATTTTGGCTCCTCGTCATCTATCCTGGTTAACGGCGTCATCCTGACCGGTGACAGCAGAAAACAGCTTCTGCGGCGCGTTACCTCTTTTCACAAGCAAAAGAAGCCTGACCCGGAAAGCTTTCCGGGTCAGGTTCGGTTTTGCATTTTGATACGTATTTTACCCCAGAGTTCCCTGTGGGTCATCGTTTACTTTGCACCGCCTCGGGACGTAGTATTGACGCCTTCACCCGTCAGTTACCGCGAGATTATGCGATTTTCACGACTTGTTACCGGATTAACCTGTGCGTTTATGCTGCAGGCACAAGCAGCCCCCGTTGAAGAATACATGCAGTATTTGCCAGACGGCGCAAACCTGGCGCTGATGGTACAAAAAGTGGGCGCATCAACCCCGATAATCGACTATCACGGCAAACAGATGGCATTGCCGGCCAGTACCATGAAGGTGATTACCGCGCTGGCGGCCCTGCTGGAACTCGGTCCGGACTTCCGTTTTCAAACCACGATGGAAACCAAGGGTGCAGTCAGCGATGGCACGCTCAATGGCGACTTAGTGGCGCGCTTTGGTGGCGATCCGACACTGAGCCGTCAGGATCTGCGCAACATGGTGGCGGCCCTGAAAAAGCAGGGCATTACGCATATCAAAGGCAATCTGGTGATCGACACGTCCGTGTTCGCCAGCCACGATATGGCACCCGGCTGGCCGTGGAATGACCTGACGCAGTGCTTCAGCGCCCCACCTGGGGCGGCCATTGTCGACAAAAACTGCTTCTCAGTCTCGCTCTATAGCGCCACCACGCCGGGCGAAAACGCCTTTGTGCGCATTGCGTCCTATTATCCGGCACATATGTTCAGTCAGGTGCGTACCATTGGCCGCAACAGTGGTGATGGGCAATATTGCGAACTGGATGTGGTGCCAGGCGAACTGAACCGCTACACGCTGACCGGCTGCATGCGCCAACGCGCCGAACCCTTGCCGCTGGCGTTTGCGGTGCAAGATGGTGCCGCCTGGGCGGGCGAAATCCTCAAGGCCGAACTGCGTGCCGCGGATATCGATTACAGCGGCCATTTAGTGCGTCAGACGCAGGTTACCTCACCGGGAACCGTGCTCGCGTCGACGCAATCCGCGCCGCTGCACAATCTGCTGCACACCATGCTGAAGAAATCGGACAACATGATTGCGGATACGGTGTTCCGCACCATCGGCCATCACTATTTCAACGTACCCGGCACGTTCCGCGCCGGTTCTGATGCGGTACGCCGCATACTGCGTGAAAAAGCGGGCGTCGATCTCGGCAACAGCATTCAGGTCGATGGTTCAGGCCTGTCGCGTCACGATTTAATTGCGCCAGATACCATGATGCAGGTACTGCAATACATTGCGAAAAACGACTCAACGCTGAACTATATTTCGATGCTGCCGTTGGCGGGTTATGACGGCACGTTGCAATATCGTGGTGGCCTGCATGAAGCCGGACTGGATGGCAAAGTCTCAGCAAAAACCGGTTCGCTGCAGGGCGTTTATAATCTGGCTGGATTTATTACCACTTCCAGCGGTGCACGTGTCGCCTTTGTGCAGTATCTTTCTGGTTATGCGGTGCCGCCTGAAGATCAGAAAACGCGGCGCATTCCTCTGGTACGCTTTGAAAGCCGCCTCTACTCGGATATCAACAAAAACAACTGATGAAATTGCTGATCGTTGAAGATGACGCGCTGTTGCAATCGGGCCTGGCTCAGGCCCTTAGCGCACAAGGATATGCTGTTGACTGCGCGAGTACTGCTGCAGAGAGTAATGCTTTCTTACGCAGTGGGCAGTACAGCCTGATCGTTCTGGATCTGGGTTTACCGGATCGCGATGGTGCCACGCTGCTGCGTCAGTGGCGGCGCGATGGCATCAACGTACCGGTGTTGATCCTGACGGCGCGTGATGCACTGGAGGATCGCGTGGATGGCCTGGATGCCGGTGCCGACGATTATCTGGTCAAACCCTTCGCGCTGGTAGAACTGCAGGCACGCGTGCGTGCACTGATTCGTCGTTTTCAGGGCCACAGCGATAATTTGCTGCAACAAGGTGATCTCACCCTCAATCTCAGTTCGCAGCAGGTTTTGCTGGAAGAGCGTCCACTGGAAATTACCCCAAAAGAGTTCGCACTGCTGACGCGCTTGTTAATGCGCGTCGGTCAGAATGTCCATCGCGAAACGCTGCAGCAGGATCTCTATAGCTGGAATGACGATCCCGGATCTAACACCTTAGAAGTTCATATCCACAATCTGCGCCGTAAGCTCGGAAAAGATCGTATCAAAACCGTGCGTGGCGTGGGCTACCGCCTGGAAGTGCGCGAATGAATAGCATGCGTCAGCGGTTACTGATTATGCTGGCGCTGATTCTCCTCACCTGCCAGGTGATGAGCGCCATCTGGTTATGGCATGAGAGTCGCGAACAGATCAGTTTCCTGGTCAACGAAACGCTGTCTGCTCAGGCGCGTAACGACCGCGTCGAGAATGAGATCCGTGAAGCCATCGCTTCCCTGCTGTTGCCTTCACTGGTGATGATCGCTCTGACGCTGCTGCTGTCATTCTGGGCGATTAACTGGATCATTCGTCCATTACGATCCCTGCAGGATAGCCTCGCCCATCGCTCCGCCGATAATCTCACCCCGCTGCCGGTTTATTCAGAAATGGATGAAATCGTTGCCGTGACCACCTCCATTAATCAGCTATTTTCGCGGCTCGACCACACGCTACAACAGGAACGCCTCTTCACCGCCGATGCCGCGCATGAATTGCGTACCCCTTTGGCCGGTTTACGTCTGCACCTTGAACTGCTGCACCAGCAGAACGTGCCGCAGAGTGAGATGCTGATTGAACGTATCGACCAGTTGATGCACACCGTGGAGCAACTACTGATGCTGTCGCGAGCCGGCCAGGCGCTGGCAGGCGGTCACTATCAGCAGTTGCTGTGGCAAAAAGACATCATGCAGCCGCTGCAGCCGGAAATGGCCGAACTTTATGCACAGCGACAGCAAACACTGCACTGGCCGCACGGCAAAGATATTCCGCAACAGGGTGAAGCCGTGTTGCTGCGCCTGATGCTGCGTAATCTGCTGGAAAACGCCTCACGCTACAGCCCGGAAGGCAGTGATGTGAAGGTGAAAATGCAGCAGGACAAGCAGCAGGTGATTATCGAGGTGTGGGATCAGGGGCCGGGCATTGAGGCCGATGCGGCAGAAGAACTGACGCAAGCCTTCCGCCGTCGCGATCAGCGCTACGGTGGCAGCGGATTAGGTCTGAACATTGTGCTGCGCATTGTACAGATGCACCGTGGCAGGCTGGAGCTGGTCAACCGTAAAGATAGCAGCGGGCTGATTGCCCGCTGCTATTTACCGCATCAACTGCTTTAGAAGTGAGTGTTGAGGCTCATGTAGTAAGTACGGCCTGACTCGTTATAAGTATTGGCACCCGCACCGTACAGGTAGGCACCTGTTGTGGCGTTACCGGTGGTTTGCGCATTACCTTCGCGGAAGTGACGCTTATCAAACAGGTTGTCGATACCCAGGGTGACGCTGGCGTACTTATTCACATCATAAGTCCCGCTCAGGCCAATGATAGAGTAAGGACTCACTTTTTCGGCCGCGCTTCCCGTCACCGGTTGACCTTTGTAGTCATACTTTTTCGGTGTTTGCGTGCCGTACCAGGTCAGGGTGGTTTGCAGCGACAGATCCTGCGTTGCCTGCCAGCTCAGCGTCGAGTTCAGAGTGTATTCCGGGATGATCGACAGACGATCGCCGGTTTCTTTGTTCTTACTCTGCAGCATATAAGTGAAGTTGTTGTTCCACATCACGCTATCCGAGAACGGCACATTCACCGTACCTTCCAGCCCTTCCACCACCGCTTTCGGTACGTTTTCCCACTTGTAGATATCCGTGGTGCCGTTTGAGGCTTTACCAACGGCTGCGTAACCCGCTTCAATCTTGTTGCGGTAATCGTTACGGAACCAGGTCAGACCCGCCTGATAGCCTTCGTGTTTCCACTCCAGTCCAATCTCTTTGTTGAAACTGTTTTCGGCTTTCAGGTCTGGGTTACCTTGCAGATAACAGGCACCCGTGCTGGCAGCACAGCCCTGACCGTTGCTGTACAGCAGGTAGTTCGGGTTAGTCTGGTACAGGCTTGGCGCTTTATAAGCCAGGCCCGCCCCCATCTTCAGTGTGAAGTCATCACCCAAACCTTGCGACAGGTTCAGAGACGGGCTCCAGTTGTTACCCACAATCGAGTGATGATCGAAACGCAGACTCGGCGTCAGCATGGTGCTGTCGGTCAGTTCCATGTTGTCTTCAGCGAACAGCGAGAAGATTTCCGCCTGCGAATACGGGCTACGACCGGTATTCGACACGCCAGGTACAGAACCATAGTTAGCAGCCTGAGTGGTTGAAGAGGGATCCTTCATGCTCTGCTGGTTCCATTCGGCGCCCAGCGTTGCCGTCTGATTAATCAGCCACTCAAACGGAATGCTAACTTCGCTGTGCAGCAAAATATCGTCTAACTGAATGGTGTTGAAACCATCGTTAGAGAAGATACCTTCCGTACCGCCCGCCAGACCTTCATTGATACGGGTGTTACGGGTTTTCTCGTAGCGCGCATAGGTATTGGTACTGACACCGTTATCCCAGGCACCGGTCCATTTCAACGAGATATTCTGGCGATACAGGCGGTTAGTTTCATCGCCATAGAGGCTTTTCACCAGCGCACTGGTGTTGGTGTTCTGCGTATCGCCTGCGTAAAGGTTGCCTTGACGGCTGTAACCCGCTTGCAACTCCAGGGTTTGCATCGGAGCAAATGCCCAGCTCAGTAACGCATTGATATCTTTGTTGACCGAGCCTTCGCGACCCGAAGGATAGCTGCCCGCATACGTACCGGTACGCGCTGCCGCATGGCCTTCGTTGATGTCATAAGCATCGGCCTGGGTTTTCGCTAAGCCACCGTACAAGCGGAAGTTGAAGTCATCACCCAGCGGCCCTTCGAGGCTGAAGTTAGTGCGTTTGGTCGCGCCTTCCGATTTGTGTTCCGGCGCATTGAAGTAGGTATTCCACGAACCGTGCCACTGCTGATCGGTATATTTCCTGGTGATAATGTTAACCACACCGCCTGCTGCGCCGTTACCGTAACGCACCGCGGCCGGGCCACGAATCACATCAATGCGTTCGATCATTTCTGGCGGCACCCAGTTGGTATCACCGCGCGTATCACGCTCACCACGCCAGCCCAGACGTACGGAGTTGCGGCTGGTGATCGGCATACCATCCACCATAATCAGGGTGTTTTCCGGGCCCATGCCGCGAATATCGATCTGGCGATTGTTACCGCGCTGGCCACTGGTGGAGTTACCGGTCAGGTTAACGCCCGGCATGGTGCGAATAATTTCAGAGACATCACGTGCAGGCGGATGCTTTTTAATTTCATCTGCTGTGATGGTGGAAACGCCGGGTGCCTGCAGGTTTTGCTGCTGGGCGGTCACCATCAACGTGCCGCCGTTCATCGATTCGGCGTCGGTAGTGGATTGGCTGCTGGTCGTCTTGCTGGAAGTGTCTGCTGCCCAGGCGCTGCCTGAGAGCAGTGAGGCGCTCAGCCCCAGTTCAATCAAAATAGCTAATGATAATCGTGAGTAACGCGTCATTGTTTTTCATTCCTGGATGGCCAGTAAAATGCCGTTGGATTCTTAACTGGCGAGCCGGTGAGAATATCCCTGTCCTTATCGCGCCCAGTTCCAGACCTGGCAGTGCCATCCGTTGCGTAACCTTCCAGGAAGGAAAGAGTCAGGCGGAACGAGCGTGCTCTTTTGAGCGGAAACACCCTATTGCAAATGCAAATAGTTATCAATAGTATTAATTATTAATCTTATGTAAATCTTTCCCTACACAGTGACTGGCAGCCCCTATGACCTGGCGAAATGATGTAACCGGTAGCGAAGCCTGGTGGCAGGAGCAACAAACTCAGGGTATTCCGCGAATTGACCCTCAGCAGGATGGCACCTGCCTGGTGACCTTCTTCTGGCGCGATCCCCAAGGCAGCGAAAAAACATCAGCGACTCAGCGTGTATGGATCAACATCACTGGCGTGACCGATCACCACCAGAAACGTCCACCTCAGTCATTGGTGCGCGTAACGGGTACCGATGTGTGGTACTGGCAAACTGCGCTGCCATCAAACTGGCGCGGCAGCTACTGCCTGATGCCCGATGAGCAGGCAACCGACTTTAGCGGTGAAGCGGACATGTATGCCTTGCGAAACTGGTGGCGTGACAAATTCCCCACGGCGAAGGCCGATCCCCTGAATACACTGCGCGGCTGGGCCGGTGGGCGTGGCATGGGCGTTTCGCCGCTGCATCTCCCGCAGGCCCCTGACCAGCAAATCTGGCAAGCCGTGGATGATGGCAGCGCATCGGCTGTTTCTTTGCAACAATATCAGTGGGATAGCGCGTTACTAAGTAACAGTCGCAAAGTGTGGATTTATGCCACCGGCGAATCCGATAACGCGCAACGTCCACTGGCCATTCTGCTGGATGGGCAGTTCTGGGCGAATCAAATGCCGATTGCCGGGCCATTGCAGCAACTTACTGACGCAGGGAAACTCCCACCTGCCGTTTATCTGTTTATTGACATCATCGATCGTGAACACCGTAGTCGTGAACTGCCCTGTAATCCGCAGTTCTGGCAAGCCGTGCAGCAGGAGTTACTGCCGCAGGTGGCGCAATGGGCACCCTATCGCCAACAGGCAGACAGCACGCTGGTGGCTGGACAAAGTTTCGGCGGGCTGGCATCGGTGTTTGCCGCGCTGCATTTCCCGGAGACGTTTGGCAATGCGCTGAGCCTCTCTGGATCATTCTGGTGGCCCGAACGTGGCAACCCATACGGCTGGCTGTTGCAGGCGCTGGATAGCGGACTGGCTCCGAAACAGCCGCTGCGTTTCTGGCTGGAGGCGGGTAAACGTGAAGGCCTGATTCTGCAAGCCAATCAACAATTAGAACAAAAACTTACCGCTGCCGGCTATCAGGTGAATTACCTGCCGGTGGAGGGCGGCCATGACGCGCTATGCTGGCGCGGTGGTCTGCTCGACGGTCTGCAAGCCCTGTGGCGCAATCCGACTTAACTTCATCACGCAGGACGCAAACCGGAGCACAGATGTCTGAATCTCTGATGAACAAAACCATGACCGACCAACACACCTTGCCCTTAGTGGCAGCCCAGCCCGGCATCTGGATTGCCGACCAGCTGACCCAGCACCACAATGCATATGCAGTAGCGCACTTTGTCGAATTGTCCGGCGCCATCGACACAGACCTGCTCGCGCAGGCCATCGTGGCTGGCATGCAGGAAGCCGATACGCTGAATATGGCGTTTGCCGAAGTCGAGGGCGAAGCACTGCAGTGGCTGCAACCGCAGACGTTCAGTGCGCCAAAAATCGTGGATTTGCGCGCTGACACCGATGCCGCCACCAAAGCCCGCGCGTTAATGCGTGAAGACATGAACGGTGATCTACGCGTACTGAGCGGTGCACCTTTATGGCATCACACGCTGTATCGCATTGGCGATCAGCACTGGTTCTGGTATCAGCGTTATCACCACTTAGTGGTGGATGGTTTCAGCTTTACCGCCATCACTCGCCGTATTGCTAACCTTTACACTGCCGCCGTACAGCAGCAAGAGGCCGAGCCAACGCCGTTCATCCCGTTTAGCGAAGTCGTCGAAGAGTACCAGCGTTATCAGGAATCCTCTTCATTCACGCGCGATGGTGATTTCTGGCGCGAGAAAGGCGCAGCGCTGCCCTCACCGGCTTCGCTATCACCGCTGCCGCTGGCTGGACAAAGCGCGACCACCGATCTGCTGCGCCACAGCGTGACGCTCGATCGCAGCACCTTCCAAACCCTGGTGAATCAGCATCCACAATCCAGCGCTGCTGACCTGGCCTTTGCGCTGGTGGCGCTGTGGCTGGCGCGACTCAGCGGACAAAATGATTTCGCCGCTGGATTCATCTTTATGCGCCGCATCGGATCCGCCGCGCTGTGTGCCACTGGTCCGGTGATCAACGTGCTGCCGATGGCCGTGCATTACGATCCCACCCAGCCGCTGAGTGCGCTGGCTGCCCAACTGGCTGGTGAAGTGAAGAAAATGCGCCGCCACCAGCGTTATGACGCGGAACAGGTGCAGCGCGATCTCGGACGTTTGGGCGATGGTGACCCTCTGTACGGTCCGGTGATCAACCTGAAGATGTTTGACTATCAACTCGATTTTGCTGGCGTTGAAGGCATAACCCATCAGCTGGCATCAGGCCCGGTGCGCGATCTGGAAATCGCTATCTACATCAGCGAACAGGGTGAACTAACGCTGGAGTTGCTGGCGAATGCGGAGCGATATAGCGAATCGACGCTGATTCGCCACGCCAGCCGTTTTGCTTTGCTGCTGGATCAGCTGGCGGAGCAACCGCAGCGTACGTTGGGTGAACTGGATCTGCTAACCGCAGAAGAGCACGTACAAATTGCCGGTATCAACCAGACCGCGCACCCTGTTCCGGCAGAAACGCTGGCCTCACTGTTGGCGCAACAGGCCGCGCGTACGCCTGATGCCCCGGCGCTGGCTGATGCGACGCACCAGTTAAGCTACCGTGAGATGCAGCAGCAGTTGTATGCTCTGGCAGCGGATCTTAGTGCAGCGGGCGTCCAGCGCGGTGATATCGTCGCAGTGGCATTGCCGCGTTCAGTGCAGCTCTCACTGGCACTGCAGGCGATTGTGTCGCTCGGCGCGGCCTATCTGCCGCTCGATACCGGCTACCCCGACGAACGTTTGCAGCTAATGCTGGAAGATGCCGCCCCCAAAACGCTGATCACCTCAGTGGAATTGAGCGCCCGCTTTAGCGCTATCGATTCTGTTAAGCAGCTGCACTTTGATGCGCTCTATACCGCGCCAGACGCGCCACCACCCGCCAGCGAGCCGACACCACAGGATGGCGCTTACATCATCTACACCTCAGGATCTACCGGGCGTCCGAAAGGCGTATTGGTCGGTCATGAGGCGATCGTCAACCGCCTGTTGTGGATGCAGGATCGCTATCCGCTGCAAGCCGACGACGTGGTATTGCAGAAAACCCCAAGCAGTTTCGATGTATCCGTATGGGAATTCTTCTGGCCGCTGCTGGTAGGCGCGCAACTAGTGATGGCACCGCCGGAAGCGCACCGCGATCCTGAAGCTCTTCAGCAGTTGTTTGCGCGTTACAAAGTGACTACCACGCACTTCGTCCCTTCGATGCTGGCCGCCTTTGTCGCGGCGCTGGACAGTGCGCCAGCGATTGCCTGCTGTGGCAGCTTGCGTAACGTCTTCTGTAGCGGTGAAGCACTGCCGACCGATCTGTCGCGTGAATGGGAAAAACTGACGCAGGTACCACTGCACAACCTGTACGGCCCGAC
Organism: Pantoea sp. USMM079; assembly: GCF_037153115.1. Classification (NCBI taxonomy): domain Bacteria; kingdom Pseudomonadati; phylum Pseudomonadota; class Gammaproteobacteria; order Enterobacterales; family Erwiniaceae; genus Pantoea; species Pantoea sp. USMM079. The sequence continues at coordinate 41,447 of NZ_JBBCKX010000024.1, read as the reverse complement.
CGAAGCGGCAGTGGATGTCAGCTGGTATCCGGCGTTTGGCGAAGCGTTGGCAGCCGTTGAAGGGGCCAGCGTGCCGATTGGTTTCCCGGTGTGGAATACCGCACTTCGCATTCTTGATGCGCGTATGCAGCCGGTGCCGCCGGGTGTGGCGGGCGATCTTTACTTAACCGGCGTACAGCTGGCACACGGCTATCTTGGCCGCCCGGATCTGACCGCCAGCCGCTTTATCGCCGATCCTTTTGCCGCTGGCGAGCGCATGTATCTGACCGGGGACGTGGCGCGCTGGCTGGATAACGGCGCGGTGGAATACCTCGGACGCAGCGACGATCAGCTGAAGATCCGTGGCCAGCGTATAGAACTTAACGAAATCGATCATGTGATGAGCGCACAGCCCGGTATCGAGCAGGCAGTCACGCACGCGGTGGTACTCGGCGGTGCCGCTGCACAAGGCGGTGACGCGCGTCAGCTGGTGGGTTACGTCGTCGCAGAGCACGTTGTCGATGGCGACGCGCTGCGTGATGCACTGGCGCAACGGCTGCCTGCACATATGGTGCCGGTGGCAATTGTACAGCTCGATGCCTTCCCGCTGAGCAGCAACGGTAAATTGGATCGCAAAGCTCTGCCGCTGCCAAAAAATGCAGCTGACAGCGTGGGCCGTGAACCGCATCCCGGTCTGGAAACCCAATTGGCGCAGGCTTTCTGCCAGTTGCTGGCGCGTGACACCATCAGCGCCCAGGATGATTTCTTCGCCCTCGGTGGACACTCACTGCTGGCAATGCGCTTAGCTGCCCAGCTGCGCCGCGAACTGCAACAGCCGGTTTCGGTGGGGCAGATTATGGTGGCTTCAACGGTGGAAAAACTCGCCCGGTTGCTGAGCGATACTCAATCGCATCAGCAGGCAGGTTTTGAAGCCGTTCTGCCGCTGCGTCAGGGCAACGGTCCGACACTGTTCTGCTTCCATCCGGCGTCGGGTTTTGCCTGGCAGTTCAGTATTCTACAGCGCTATCTCGATCAGCGCTGGTCGCTGGTGGGGATTCAGTCGCCGGATACCCAGAGCCCGCTGAACCAAAGCGCGCATCTCGATGAAGTGTGTGATGCGCATCTGCAAACCTTACGTAACGTGCAGCCGCACGGGCCGTACTTCTTCCTGGGTTATTCGCTGGGCGGCACGCTGGCACAAGGTATTGCGGCACGACTGGAAGCGGCAGGTGAAGAGGTAGCCTTCCTCGGCCTGCTCGATACCTGGCCGCCGGAAACGCAGAACTGGGATGAAAAGCGTGGCGAGAATGTGCTGGATCCGGCGGTGCTGGAAGAGGTGAATCGCGAGCGCGAGCAGTTTATCGCTGCCCAGCGCCATCAGGCGGGCGAAGAGATGCGCGCGATGTTCGATACCATCGAAGCCAACTACGCCAGTTCGGTGCGTCTGTTGGCCACCGCGCGCAGTGCGCGTTTCAACGGTCGCGCCACACTGTTCCTCGCCGAGCAGACGCAGCAGCCCGGTCAGGATGCGCGTCGCGCCTGGGCACCGTATGTCGGTGAGTTAGAGGTTTGGCCGATGGATTGTGCACACGTGGAGATTATTTCTCCGCAGATGTTTGAGCAGATTGGCCCGCTGTTGCAGCGGATATTAGGCTAACGTCAGCCGATTTCCGGGAGGTCGAGGGGCCTCCCGGCGATAACTGATCTGCCTTGTACAGGGGCTGGGATGAAGCCTCACTGCGATCAACCTGCCTGCCCTGTGCAGGGCACTGCGTTAAGACCTCCCGACACGATGCTCCACTGTGGTGTGCCGGTCACAGCATTTAGATTCCCGCGATAACATGCTTTGTGCAGCCAGACCGCTTACTTTCCTCTTCCCAGCGGCACGATCATTGGCGTGTGCGCCACCGGATCTTCCACAATCACGCAGCGTAAACCGTACACCTGTTCAATCAACGCGGGTGTTACGATCTCTGCGGGCTTGCCTCCGGCCAAAATCTTGCCGTGACGCATGGCGATCAAATGGGTGGCATAACGGCAGGCGTGATTAAGATCGTGCAACACCACCACCAGCGTGCGGCCGTGCTGCTGATTCAACTCCTGCATCAGTTCCAGCAGTTCAATCTGATGGGTGATATCCAGCCAGGTGGTCGGCTCATCCAGCAGTAATAGCGGCGTTTGCTGCGCCAGCACCATGGCAATCCATACGCGCTGACGCTGCCCGCCGGACAAAGTATCCACTGGCTGCTGCGCCAAATCCGCCACGCCGGTTGCCCGCATCGCGCTTTGCACCGCCTCTTCATCTTCACTGCGCCAGCGGCCAAACAGCGCTTGATGTGGGTAACGCCCACGTGCCACCAGTTCGGTAACGCTGATGCCCGCCGGTGCGTTGGAACTCTGCGGCAGCAGCCCGAGCCGCCGCGCCACCTCTTTGGTCGGGTAACGCGCTATCGCTTCACCATCCAGATACACCTCGCCTTTCAGCGGAGTATTAAGACGGCTCAGGGTGCGCAGCAAAGTGGATTTACCGCAGGCGTTGGGGCCGATAATCACCGTCAGCTCGCCTTCCGGAATCGCCACCGACAGATTTTCTGCCACCACTTTCTTGTCGTAGCCGAGCGTCAGGCCTTCGCCATACAGCCGTGAAGGGATATCGATCATTGGCGTCGCGCCTCCCGCACCAGTAACGCAATCAGATAAAGTCCACCGAGGCTGACGGTAATCACGCCAACCGGTAATTGATAAGGAAGGAACAAATGCTGTGCGGCAAAATCGGCCGCAATCAGCAACAGTGCGCCACACAGCGCCGCCAGCAGCAGCGCGCCTTTCTCGCCGCCGCCGAGTCGACGCGCGATCTGCGGCGCCAGCAGCGCCACAAAGGAGATCGGCCCCACCAACGCGGTAGATGCCGCAGTCAACACTACACCAATCAGCATCAGCAGCAGCCGACTGCGCTCTACCGGCACGCCGAGCGCGCTGGCGGTATCATCACCCATCTCCAGCAAACGCATGCGCCGGGTGAGCAACGCCATCAGCAGCAGCGACAGCAACAATACGCCAATCACCGGCGGCGTTTTCGCCCAGGTGATGCCGTTAAGCGACCCGGCACTCCACAATCCGGCACTGAGCGCGGATTCCAGCGAAGCACTGATAATCAGCCAGGCATTCAGCGCCATCAGCAACGCGCGCACGCTGATACCAACAATAATCAGGCGGAAGGTTTCCACCCCGTTGCGCCAGGCAAACAGATACACCAATGCTGCCGTGCCGATACCGCCAACCAATGCTGCACCGGTCATGGCGGCGATGCCCTGATTGAACAGCACCAGCGCCACTAGCACCCCGCTATAGGCACCGGTATTGAAACCGAGAATATCCGGGCTGCCGAGCGGGTTGCGCAGCAGTGACTGGAAAATCGCGCCGCTGACGCCCAGTGCCGCGCCAATCAGCAGCGCCATTAGCACACGCGGCAGTCGCCACTCTAAAACGATCAGCTTGACGTTGCTGGCACCGTTTCCCGCCAGCACCTGCCAAAACTGCTCAGCACCAATCGGCAATGCGCCTCGCGTCATCGCCAGATACGCCAGCAGTGCGCATCCGAGCAACAACCACGTCGTATGTAATCCAACCCGACGTGTCATAGTGCACCTCGCCCGAGTTTACGGCGCACCAGCACAATCAACACCGGTGCACCCAACATTGCCGTGACGATGGAGACGCGCAGTTCACCCGCCACCAGTAGTCGTCCCAGAATATCTGCTGCCAGTAGTAGAATCGGGGTAATGATCGCCGTGGCGGGCAGCATCCAGCGATGATCGTTGCCGACCATCCAGCGTGCAAAATGCGGTGTCATCAGTCCGATAAAAGCAATAGGCCCCACTGCAGCCGTCGCCGCACCACACAACAACGCAATCGCCACTAAACCAAGCAGTTGCGTGCGCGCCACCCGAGTGCCCAGCGCGGTCGCCATATCGCCGCCCATGCTTAAACTGTTCAACGCCTGCGACAAATAGAGTGCCACGACGCTGCCGACCAGCACGGCCGGGAACAGCGTACGCAATACGGTGAAATTGCGGATATCCAGCGAGCCGCTGTGCCAGAAACGCAGATGATCATAAATATCGGGATTGAGCAGTGACAGACCAGACGTCAGGCCATCCAGCACCGCGCCCAGCGCTACGCCGGCTAACGTCAGGCGTACCGGATTGACTCGCCCGCCGCCAATCGCCCCCGTCATCGCCACCAGCAATGACGCCAGCAGTGCACCGGCAAACGCGAAGCCGAGCCAATCGAGGGGAGAATCCGCGCCAAACAGCGCAATGCCGATCACCACCGCAAACCCGGCACCTGCGTTAACGCCGAGAATGCCCGGATCGGCCAGTGGATTGCGCGTCAGGCTTTGCATCAGTGCGCCTGCTAACCCAAGGGCGACACCCGCCAGCAATCCGGCCAGAGTGCGCGGCAGGCGTGCATCACGCACAATCACGCACTCAGCGTTGTTACAGCCTGAGGTAAGAGAATGATAAACATCGGAAATGGGTATCGATTTTGCCCCCAGCATCAAGCTGAGCGCGATGAGGAGCAAGAGCAGAATCCCTGAGCCTGCTAATGCACGGATCTGGCGCATCGTTCTAAACCTTCACTGTTCAACGTCGTCGCATGCGCAACGCAATTTGATAATGGTTATCGTTATTACTCGCGTTTGCCTATGTTACCATGACTCGCCTCGCGGACGATGAGGAAAATTGGTGCAAAAAGGCGAACAAATGAACAAATCTTCCCACTTTATCGATCTCTCCCTGCTGAAAACCCATGCGGCATTTCGCGCAGTATTTATTGCCCGATTCATCTCGATTGTCGCATTAGGCATGCTCGCCGTGGCGGTGCCAGTGCAGATTCAGCAGATGACGCACTCCCCGCTTTTGGTAGGATTGGCCGTCACCCTCGCCGCATCCGGTATGTTTATTGGCCTGCTGACCGGCGGGGTGTTAGCCGATCGCTACGAGCGTAAAAAACTGATTTTGCTTGCCCGATCCACCTGCGGCTTGGGCTTTATCGCGCTGGCTATCAACGCTGCGCTGCCGCAGCCTTCACTGATTGCGGTGTATCTGCTGGGATTCTGGGATGGCTTCTTTGGCGCGATTGGCGTCACGGCGCTGCTGGCGGCCACACCGGCGCTGGTGGGGCGCGAAAACATTATGCAGGCCGGCGCCATCACCATGCTGACGGTGCGCTTTGGCTCCATCCTCTCGCCGGCCATTGCCGGACTGGTCATTGCGCACGGCGGCGTGGTGTGGAACTACGGCTTAACCGCGTTTGGCACACTGATTACCGTACTGACGCTGCTGAAATTACCGCAACTCCCGCCACCGCCTCAGCCGCGCGAACATCCGCTGAAGTCGTTGGCCGCCGGGGTGCAATTCCTGTTTGCCAGCCCGATTGTCGGTATGGTGGCGCTGATCGGTGCTCTGGTCACTCTGGCCAGCGCAATTCGCGTGCTCTACCCCGCTCTCGCACCACATTGGTCAGTGAGTGCTAACCAGCTTGGCATGCTCTACGCAGCCGTGCCGCTGGGTGCCGCCATCGGCGCGTTCACCACCGGTAAACTGAAACATGCAGCCCGACCGGGACAGCTGGTGCTGGGCAGTGCGGTGGCCGGATTTATCGCGCTGGGATTATTCAGTCTGATGCCCAATCTGCCGCTGGCGCTGCTGTGTCTGGTGGCGTTTGGTTATTTCAGTGCCATCAACAGTCTGGTGCAGTACGCGATGATTCAACTGCTGACGCCAGACCATCTGCTGGGCCGCATTAACGGCTTGTGGACCGCGCAAAATGTCACCGGAGATGCGATCGGTGCGGCGATGATTGGGGCCATGGGATCGTGGTTATTGCCGCCACAGGCTGCCGCCGCGTTTGGTTTTGCGGCAGCGGTGTTGGGGATTGTGATGTGGTGTGTAATGGGCCGTTTACGTCGTTATGCGCCGCCAGCCCCTGAGCTGGCGGAGCAGGCATCATGATTTAACGAACAGTTTCTCCAGACGCGCCAGCAGATTGCTGGCGCTGTAGTAATCCAGACGGAACGAATCGACGCCAAGCGGGAATACCTGCTTATCCTTAACCGCCGCGTTTTGCGCGAGGAACGGATTGGCGATCACCGACTGCGTGGTTTTGTCATCAGCCGCAAACAGCAGGAAGGTTTTGCCCGTCAAACCGCTTCCCACATTCTCACCCGAGAGCTGAATGATGTCTTTACGCTGGCCCATGCTGTGGCCTTGCTGCACGCTGGCGGGTGGAACGGCGAGGGTAAAGCCAAGCTGTTCCAGCAGTTTGCCCTGCGCTGACTCCGTGGTCCACACGTTGACGGCACGCCCATCGCCGTTCCACACCATGGCAGACACGGGCTGCGGCGGTAAGGTGATGGCTTTTTTCAACGCTGCTTCACGATCGTCAAAAGCCTTCACCCGCTGTGCAGCCTGCGCTTCGTGACCGGTTGCCTGGCCTAGCAGCGTCACCACATCCTGCCAGCTCTTGTCGTCGTAATTCACCACCAGCGTCGGTGCGATGGCGGAAAGCTGGCTGGCGAGTTTAATCGCAGAATCATTACCTGTGGCGCTCACCAGAATCAGGTCTGGTGCTTCTGCGGCCACCGCTTCGGCACTCGGCTCGCCAATATAGAGACGTTTTACATGGCGCTGTTTTGCCACCTCACCCCATTGACGGAAAAAACCCTGATCGTCGGCCAGACGGCTGTTCGGAGCGGTCGCACCGGAGGCCACCACCGGTGCATCAATTGCCAGCAATGATCCAGTTAAGGTGACGCTGGTTGAAACAATACGCTGCGGAGCTTTGTTTAAGGTAATTGAACCCTTTGCCCCCTGCACCGTGCGCGGCCATCCCTGTTCTGCCTGTGCCAGCCCTGTGAAAGTCTGGAAAATAAACAACAGGGCTGTCAGTCCCAATAAACCGCATTTATTCATAAGTTTTGGTCCACCTTTTAGCTTATTGCACGGCTCGACGTCACCTTCCGATTACGCCTAATCATGCGGGAAATCCCGCGAATGGATTGACTCTTTTGTCCAATCGACGTAGGTTACAGGCCCATAATAAAAATGATAATCATTCTTAATAATCTTATCATTTATAGGTGAAAATTATGGTGGAATCATCCATGTTTGAAAATGCCTTATTAGAGGATTTTTCTGCGTTATGCCGTGGGTTCCTCTTTACCTCGCCGTGGCGAAGCCTCGCGACTCAAGGCTGCTATACCACGATAACCACCTCTGTGGCAGACGCTGCATCATTGCAGGGTGATTTTCAACTTCAGCTGCATCAACATTTTGCGGCGGCAAAACAACAAGGCATTGAGAATCCGATCCTGGTGGGTGCGATCCCGTTTGACGTGAGTCAGCCTGCGGCCCTGTTTATTCCTGAAACGTATCAAACTTTTCATCGTGCCGACCTACAGAATGCGCTGCCTGCGGCTGCCAGTGAGCTGCCGCAGGTACGTCGTCGCGTGGCGGTGCCGGATCACGATGTCTTTACCCAAATGGTGGCCGATGCGGTGACAGCAACGCAACGTGGTGACCTCGATAAAGTGGTGCTGTCGCGCCTGATGGATATTGTCACCGAGCAGCCAGTGGATACCGCGGCGCTGATGCAACGCGTCATTGCGCAGAATCCGAATAGCTATCACTTCCATCTGCCGCTGCCACAAGGCGGTGCACTGGTGGGGGCCAGCCCGGAGCTGATGCTGCGTAAGCAGGGCCGCGATTTTAGCTCGTGCCCGCTGGCGGGCTCAGCACGTCGTGATCACCACGATAGCCAACAGGATCAGGCAGCGGGCAATACGCTGATGGACTCCAGCAAAGATCGTCATGAACACCAGTTGGTCACAGATGCGATGCGCGATACGCTGCAACCGCGCAGTCGCCTGCTGTCCGTGCCGACGGTACCGTCATTGATCACCACCGCGACCTTATGGCACCTCGCGACGCAAATCGATGGTGAGGTGCAGGATGATCGTGAGAACGCCTTGTCGCTGGCCTGCCTGCTTCATCCGACCCCCGCATTAAGCGGCTTCCCACACCAGCGTGCTCAGCAGCTGATTCAGCAGCTAGAGCCTTTTGATCGTCAGCTGTTTGGCGGCATTGTGGGATGGTGTGACAGTGAAGGAAACGGTGAATGGGTGGTGACAATTCGTTGTGGCACCGTGCACGGTGCACGCGTGCGACTGTTTGCGGGCGCAGGCATCGTTGCCGATTCCCAACCTGAATCAGAATGGCGCGAAACCGGCGTGAAGCTGGATACCATGTTGCGCGCTTTTGGACTGCAATAAAGGAAAGAGCATGAGCATTCCCTATACCCGCTGGCCTGAAGATTTGGCTGCGCGCTATCGCGAAAAAGGCTATTGGCTCGATGTGCCAATGACCGATATCCTGGCGCGTCATCAAGAGAATGATGCAATCGCGGTCATCGACGGCGATCGTCAAATCAGCTATCGCGAGCTGAATCAGCTAACCGATAACCTCGCGGCAGCCCTGCAGCGCCGTGGCCTGCAACAGGGTGATACTGCGTTAGTGCAGCTAGGCAACGTGGCGGAGTTTTACGTCACGGTCTTTGCGCTGTTTAAACTGGGCGTAGCATCCGTCTTCGCGCTGTATAGCCATCAGCGCACCGAGCTGACCGCCTATGCCGCGCAGATTGAGCCTAAACTGCTAATTGCCGATCGCTGTCACGCGCTGTTTGGCGATGACACCTTTATTGGTGCGCTTTGTGCCGCTCAACCGTCACTGCAGCAGATCATCCTGCGCAATGACGGTGATAAAGAAAACACCCTCGAAGCTTTGATGGCGGAAGCGGCGGGCGATTACCAGCCAACGCCAACTGCTGCCGATGAAGTGGCGTTTTTCCAGCTCTCCGGTGGCAGCACCGGGACACCAAAATTGATTCCGCGCACGCACAACGATTACTACTACAGTATTCGCGCCAGCGATGAGATCTGTGAAGTCACGGCTGACACGCGTTATCTGATCGCCCTGCCCGCACCGCATAACTTCGCTATGAGCTCACCGGGTTCACTTGGTGTGTTTTATGCCGGGGGCCAGGTGATCCTCGCCGCAGATCCCAGCGCTACGCTGTGCTTCCCGCTGATTGAGAAGCACCAGGTCACCGATACCGGTCTGGTGCCACCCGCAGTGAGCCTGTGGCTGCAGGCGATTCAGGAATGGGGTAGCAACAAGCAGCTGGCTACGCTGCAGCGCATTCAGGTCGGCGGCGCGAAGCTCGGCGAAACCCTGGCGGCACGCATTCAGAGCGAAATTGGCTGCCAGCTACAGCAGGTGTTTGGCATGGCCGAAGGTCTGGTGAACTACACCCGCTTCGGCGATGACGAGAAAACCGTGCTGACCACTCAGGGCCGACCGATTTCTGAAGATGACGAAGTCTGGGTGGCAGATGAACACGGCAATGCGCTGCCGCACGGCACAGTGGGTCGCCTCATGACACGCGGTCCGTACACCTTCCGTGGCTATTACAAAAGCCCCGAGCACAATGCCGCCAGCTTTGATGCTAACGGCTTTTACTGCTCCGGCGATCTGATTGAGATCAATCCGCAGGGTTACATCACCGTGCAGGGCCGCGAGAAGGATCAGATCAACCGTGGCGGCGAGAAGATCGCCGCAGAAGAGATCGAGAATTTGCTGCAGCGCCATCCGGATGTGATTCATGCCGCGCTGGTGTCGATGACTGATGAACTGATGGGTGAAAAAAGCTGCGCCTTTATTGTTGCCAGCCAGCCGATCAAAGCGGTGGCGCTGCGCCGTCATCTGCGCGATCTCGGTGTCGCCGAGTTTAAATTACCCGATCGTATTACCTGCGTAGATGCCCTGCCACTGACCCCGGTTGGCAAGGTGGATAAAAAACGTTTACGCCAACAGCTTGCTGACCAACAAGCGCAAGCCTGAACCTATTCCGGAGATTGTAATGGCTATTCCAAAACTGAATTCTTACGCGCTGCCTGCCGCCACTGAACTGCCGACCAACAAGGTGAAATGGACCGTTGAGCCACAGCGTGCTGCCCTGCTGATCCATGATATGCAGGCTTATTTCCTGAATTTCTGGGGCGAGAACAGTCCGCTGATCGATCGGGTTGTGGAGAACATTGCCCGCCTGCGCGCCTACTGCAAAGCGCATGGTATTCCGGTGTTCTACACCGCGCAGCCCAACGAGCAGAGCGATGCCGATCGCGCACTGCTCAACGACATGTGGGGACCAGGCCTGAATAAGCATCCGGATCAACAGAAGATCGTAGATGCACTGGCGCCAGATCAGGACGATCAGGTGTTAACCAAATGGCGTTACAGCGCCTTTGTCCGCTCGCCGCTGGAATCGATCCTGCAGGAGATGGGCCGCGATCAGCTGATCATTACCGGCGTTTACGCCCACATCGGCTGCCTGACCACCGCCACTGACGCCTTTATGCGTAACATCCAGCCGTTTATGGTGGCGGATGCGCTGGCCGACTTCAGCCGTGAAGAGCACATGATGGCACTGACCTACACCGCTGGCCGCAGCGGCAAAGTGGTGATGACCGCCGATCTGATGCCGCTGCCGCTGAGCAAAGACGATCTGCGTGCGCTGATTCTGCCGCTGCTGGAAGATGACGATGTGCCAGAAGATGATGAAAACCTGATCGACTACGGCCTGGATTCCGTACGCGTGATGGCGCTGGCGGCGCGCTGGCGCCAGGTGCACAACGACATCGATTTCGTTAGCCTGGCAAAAAATCCGAGCATTGATGGCTGGTGGGCACTACTGTCACGGACGCCTGCCAAATGAGTGCCTCTTTCGACTTTAACGGAAAAATCGTCTGGGTAACCGGCGCGGGTAAAGGCATTGGTTACCACACGGCGCTGGCATTCCATCAGGCCGGCGCACAGGTGATCGGCTTCGATCTGCGTTTTGAGCAGCCCGACTACCCGTTTGCCACTCAGGTTCTGGATGTAGCGAATGCGGCGGAGGTGAAAGCCGTGTGCCAGCGTCTGCTGGCTGAGCAGCCTCGTCTGGATGTGCTGGTCAACGGCGCCGGGATCTTGCGCGTCGGCAGTACCGAAGCACTCGCATTCGAAGACTGGCAGGCGTGTCTGGCGGTGAACGCCGGTGGCGCCTTCAATATGTTCCAGCAAACGCTGCCGGTATTCCGCCAGCAGCGCGCGGGGGCGATTGTTACCATCGCTTCTAACGCGGCTCACGCGCCACGTCTCGGCATGTCCGCTTATGGCGCTTCCAAAGCCGCACTACGTAGCCTGTGCCTCACCGTCGGTCTGGAAATGGCACCGTTTGGCGTGCGCTGCAACATCGTTTCACCGGGTTCAACCGATACCGATATGCAACGAAGCCTGTGGCATACGCCGGAAGCAGAGCAGGAGATGATCAACGGCTTCCCGGATCAGTACAAGTTGGGGATCCCACTGCGTAAGATCGCGAAACCGCAAGAGATCGTGAACAACGTCCTGTTCCTGGCCTCGGATCTTGCCAGCCACGTGGTGCTGCAGGATATTGTGGTCGACGGTGGCGCAACGCTGGGATCCTGATATGGCAATCTGGAAACGATCGGTTGATCTGGCAACCTTAAATACCCTGGGGGATAACTCGCTGGTGTCGCACGTCGGCATCGTGTTCACGGTGATTGGCGACGATTACCTTGAGGCAACTATGCCAGTGGATACCCGCACGCAGCAGCCGTTTGGCCTGCTGCACGGCGGTGCGTCAGTGGTGCTGGCGGAATCGATGGGATCGATTGCCGGTTATCTGAGTGTGGAAGAGGGAAAAAGTGTGGTGGGGATTGAGGTCAGTGCCAGCCACCATCGCGCGGTGAGCAGCGGTGAAGTGCGCGGCATCTGCCGTCCTTTGCACCTTGGCGCACGCAACCAGAGCTGGGAAATTGAGATTCGCAATGGACGCGATCAACTGTGCTGCACATCGCGATTGACGGTGGCGGTGCTGGGGTAATTTTCCGCGACGGCCCTCACCTCCTTATTCCAGGGGGAAGAATCATCGCGCCGGATTGCTGCACACGATGCCCTTTCATCGGGAGATGAAAATGGCACTCAGCAGCCATAAAAAAAGCGGCCAATTGGCCGCTTTCTGTTTTGCGATTAACGCTGGTAAATGATTTCGACGCCTTCGTCGTCTTCCTCGTCCCAGTCGTCATCCCAATCGTCGTCTTCTTCCACTTCCTGAGCGGTTTCCATGGCTTCGCGGTGATAATCATCCCACATGAAGGCCACTTTCTCCGGCTCTTTCGCTTCTTCTTCCGCTTCTTTCGGGTTCTCGATGATGAAGGTCATCACGTCCCAGCAGAGATCTTTCACGCCGTCATGGCTGGCCGCAGAAATCAGGTAGTATTTGTCTTCCCAGCCCAAAGCTTCCACAACCGCTTTAGCGCGGCTTTCCGCTTCTTCACGGTCCAGCAGGTCACATTTGTTAAACACCAGCCAGCGTGGCTTCTGGAACAGCTTCTCGCTGTATTTTTCCAGCTCACCCAGGATGATGCGGGCGTTTTCGACCGGATCGGATTCATCGATCGGCGCAAGGTCGATCAGGTGCAACAGTACACGGCAACGCTCAAGGTGCTTCAGGAAGCGAATCCCCAGACCGGCACCATCCGCTGCGCCTTCAATCAGGCCAGGGATATCGGCGACGACGAAGCTCTTTTCGTTGTCCATGCGCACTACACCAAGGCTTGGCACCAGAGTGGTAAACGGATAATCCGCCACTTTTGGTTTAGCCGCAGACACGGAACGAATAAAAGTCGATTTACCGGCATTCGGCAGACCAAGCATACCGACATCAGCCAGCAGCATCAGTTCCAGTTGCAGGTCACGCTTCTCGCCCGGCGTACCCATGGTCTTCTGACGTGGGGAACGGTTAACCGAGGATTTAAAACGCGTATTACCCAAGCCGTGCCAGCCGCCTTTGGCGACCATCAGCTTCTGCTCGTGGCGCGTCATGTCACCCAGCGTTTCGCCAGTACCCTGGTCAATCACGCGGGTACCGACAGGCACCTTGATAATGATGTCTTTGCCGCGTTTACCGGTGCAATCACGGCTCTGGCCATTTTGACCACGTTCGGCGCGGAAAGATTTCTCGAAGCGATAGTCGATCAGGGTATTCAGGTTTTCATCCGCCAGCAGGTAAACGTCACCGCCGTCACCGCCGTCGCCGCCGTCCGGGCCACCGCGTGGAATGTATTTTTCGCGGCGGAAGCTGACGCAACCATTACCGCCATCGCCTGCGACCGCAAGGATCGTCGCTTCATCTACAAACTTCATTTTATTTCTCCGTCACGCTATCGTTCGCGGCGACTAAAGCACAGCAAACGGGTCCGCCAGGGTCTTCTGCGCTGACCGGCGGCGGATAATACAAGACTGGCAAAGCCAGGAGTACATAAATTGTACAGCAAACTGCGCGTTTTGGTCAGAGGGAATCCCGCAACCTGCGGCAGAATGTAAAAAGCCCCGCAAAGCTGCGGGGCCTTCAATTCGTGTGTTCAGACGTTAACCGTCCGCGTCACAACAACCTTACTCAGCAACGATGCTGATGTACTTACGGTTGTTAGGACCTTTAACTTCGAATTGTACTTTACCGTCTGCGGTAGCAAACAGGGTGTGGTCACGACCACAACCTACATTGGTACCTGCGTGGAATTTGGTGCCACGCTGACGAACGATGATGCTACCTGCCAGAACAGATTCACCACCGAAACGCTTAACACCCAGACGTTTTGCATTGGAGTCGCGACCGTTACGAGTCGAGCCACCAGCCTTTTTATGTGCCATTTGTCAGATCTCCTCTTACGCGCCGATCACAGTGATTTTCACATCAGTGAACCACTGACGGTGACCAGCTTGCTTACGGTAGTGTTTACGACGACGAAACTTAACAATCTTAACTTTCTCGCCACGACCGTGAGCAACAACTTCTGCCTTGATCACACCGCCTGATACCAGTGGCGCGCCGATTTGCACGTCTTCGCCATTTGCAATCATCAGAACCTGGTCGAACTCAATGGTTTCGCCGGTTGCGATGTCCAGCTTTTCCAAGCGAACGGTCTGACCTTCGCTTACTCGGTGTTGTTTACCACCACTTTGGAAAACCGCGTACATATAAAACTCCGCTTCTGCGCATGCCTTTCTATTCATCAGGCGGCGCGATAAATATTCACAATAGGGCGCGAATTCTACGCAAATCTCTAGCAGAAGACAAGTGCACTTTGCACTCTCTTGCAGAAAAAAAGCGCAGGACGAATGCAAACGTTTCTCAGCCCGATTTTTCAAGTACAATCAGTAACAGATTACCTGAACTCACGCTGGGTAAAAGCGCTTACCATGCAAAATACGAGTCAAAGCTGAACAGACGAATGAACTTAGAACAGATTAATGAATTAACCGCGCAGGACATGGCGGCCGTCAACCAGACCATCCTCGACCAGCTGAATTCAGATGTCTCACTGATTAATCAGTTGGGTTACTACATCATCAGCGGCGGAGGCAAACGTATCCGGCCCATGATCGCGGTGCTCTCGGCACGTGCGCTGAACTATCAGGGATCGCTACATGTCACCAATGCGGCGCTGATCGAATTTATCCACACGGCGACTCTGCTGCACGATGATGTGGTGGATGAATCCGATATGCGCCGTGGCAAAGCCACTGCCAATGCCGCGTTCGGTAATGCTGCCAGTGTGCTGGTGGGGGACTTCATCTACACCCGCGCGTTTCAGATGATGACCAGCATGGGATCCTTAAAGATCCTCGCGCTGATGTCTGAAGCAGTGAACGTGATTGCGGAAGGTGAAGTGCTGCAGCTGATGAACTGCAACGATCCCGATATCACGGAAGAGAGCTACATGCGCGTCATCTACAGTAAGACCGCGCGCCTGTTTGAAGCGGCTTCTCAAGCCTCCGCGATTCTGGCTGAAGCCACGCCGGCGCAGGAAAAAGCGCTGCAGGATTATGGTCGCTATCTGGGTACCGCTTTCCAGTTAATTGACGATTTGCTGGATTACAGTGCGGATGGCGAAACCCTGGGTAAAAATACCGGTGATGACCTGAGCGAAGGCAAGCCGACACTGCCGCTGCTCCATGCCATGCACAACGGTACACCAGAGCAAGCTCAGATGATCCGCAAAGCAATCGAAGAAGGCAACGGTCGCCATCTGCTGGAACCGGTACTGGATGCCATGCAACAAACTGGCTCGCTGGAATGGACGCGCAAACGCGCTGAAGAAGAGGCGGATAAAGCCATTGCTGCTCTGCAGGCCCTGCCAGAAACGCCGTGGCGTAGTGCACTCGAAGCATTGGCCCACATGTCAGTGCAGCGTGATTTCTGATTGCTATTACGGGGCGGCATAGCCCCGTTTTCTTTCCTGCCTCACCCGTATTCTCCCCCTGCTTTACTTCCCAGCGCTTCACCTGACTGCCCATTACATTCCTTGCATCGCTTTTGCGAAAGAGAGCTCAGTTTAATGCGAGGCCAAAACAATTACTGGAAGCTTATGGAAATTATTTGCTATAAGGTTTTTGTTTTTTCCTAATATCTCTGTATTGGATACGCCCGTTGCGGCAGAGACAACGCAATAACATGGACAAGGAGCAGGACGTTATGAAAGCAAGGAAACAGGATTGGCATCCCGCAGATGTGATTGCAGCACTGCGTAAAAAAGGCACATCAATGGCTGAATTGTCACGCAATTCGGGGCTGAACTCGTCCACACTCTCCAACGCACTTTCCCGCCCCTGGCCCAAAGGAGAGTGGTTGATCGCTGACGCGATCGGTGTACATCCCGCCGAGATCTGGCCAACTCGCTATTATGATCCCATTACATCGCGCTTGCTGGATCGCAAAAAACGTATTCGATCCCCCAGGGTTCGGCAGGAGATCTGAGATCCAGGACATAAAAAAACCAGCCACGTTATCGTGACTGGTTATCATCAAACGTTGAGTCAGCGTTATTCGCCGCTGACGCGCTCGATATTGGCACCCATGGCCTTCAGTTTATCTTCGATGTGCTCATAGCCACGGTCGATATGATAAATACGGTCCACAATGGTGGTGCCTTCCGCGATGCAACCGGCCAGTACCAGGCTCGCAGAGGCGCGCAGGTCGGTTGCCATCACTTGTGCACCTGACAGCGTCTCAACACCGTGGCAAATCGCAGTGTTGCTTTCGATTTCTGCGTGACCGCCCATACGAATCAGCTCAGGGATGTGCATGAAACGGTTTTCGAAGATGGTTTCGGTGATCACGCCTGTGCCTTCCGCCACCATGTTCAGCAAGGTGAACTGTGCCTGCATGTCGGTTGGGAAACCTGGGTGTGGTGCAGTACGGACGTTAACCGCCTTAGGGCGCTTACCGTGCATATCGAGGCTGATCCAGTCTTCACCGGTTTCAATCTCGGCACCCGCATCACGCAGTTTTGCGAGTACAGCATCCAGCGTATCGGGCTGGGCTTTATGGCACACCACTTTACCGCGGGAAATCGCAGCAGCGACAAGGAAGGTACCGGTTTCGATACGATCCGGCAGAACGCGATACACACCGCCACCCAGACGTTCTACGCCTTCGATGGTAATTTTATCTGTGCCTGCACCGCTGATTTTTGCGCCCAGCGTGTTGAGGAAGTTTGCCGTATCGACAATTTCCGGCTCACGCGCGGCGTTTTCGATAATGGTCGTGCCAGTGGCAAGCGTTGCCGCACTCATGATGGTCACGGTCGCGCCAACGCTGACTTTGTCCATGACGATATGCGCGCCTTTCAGGCGGCCATTAACGGAAGCTTTGACGTAACCTTCTTCCAGTTTAATTTCCGCACCCAGTTGCTCAAGGCCAGTGATGTGCAGATCAACCGGACGTGCACCAATAGCACAGCCGCCTGGCAATGAAACCTGACCCTGACCAAAACGCGCCACCAGCGGACCCAGTGCCCAAATCGAGGCACGCATGGTTTTCACCAGATCATACGGTGCGCTGAAGACGTTAACTTCGCGAGCATCAACGTGAACCGAACCATTACGCTCAACGCGCGCACCCAGCAAATTCAGCAGCTTCATGGTGGTATCGATATCACGCAGCTTCGGCACGTTCTGAATTTCAACCGGCTCTTCTGCCAGCAGCGCAGCAAACAGAATTGGCAGCGCAGCATTCTTCGCCCCGGAAATGGTCACTTCACCACTTAAACGGGTGGGGCCTTGCACACGAAATTTGTCCATTAACGGCTCTCAATTATCTATCAACAAAACAACCTGTGAGGCGCTTAGAAACCGTTGAGTTTACGGTCGCGCGCCCACTCGGTTGGGGTATAAGTTTTGATGGAAACCGCATGAATACGGTTATCCGCAATGTATTCCATCAGCGGCGCATAAACAGCCTGCTGTTTTTTCACACGACTCAGTTCACCAAACATCTCACCCACCGCGATCACCTGAAAATGACTGCCGTCGTTGCTGAGAACATGTACTTCATCTAATGGCAGCGCCTGCATCAGCACGGCCTGAACTTCACTATTTTCCATCGCTCTTTGCTTCACTTAATAATAATAAGGCGGATATCTTAGAGGAAAGCGCCTGACTCTTAAATACGCAAAAGCCCCTGAATAAATCAGGGGCTTTTGGCGATGACAACGTTATCAGGCGATTTTTTCCGCAGAAACAATAATCTGCTGCAGGTTATACAGCGCAATTAATGACTGGAGTTTGTCGTTGATACCGGTGAAAAGTGGCGTGCTACCTTGTGCCCGCACGATCTCGCGCAGGTGGACTAACAAAGCCAGCCCCGCTGAATCCACGCGCTCCAGCGCCGCGACATCAATGGTCGCGATATCCACCATGGCGGTTTCACGTTCATGCCACAATGACAGCAGGGTATCGCGATCCAACATGCCGCTTAAAGATAGCGTGCTGGCATTGCGCTGCCAGCGTAACGGTTCGCTCATGCTTACTGTTTATCCAGAGTGATAGGCTGTGCTGCGTAGGTTTTCAACTGCGCGGTCAGACCATCAATGCCCTTAGTACGCAGCAAATCACTCCACTCATTTTGTTTGGTAGTGATCATGCTGATGCCTTCAGCCACCATATCATAGGCCTGCCAGTTGCCGGTCTGGCTGTTCTTGCGCCATTGGAAATCAAGGCGCACAGGCGGACGGCCGTTCGGATCCAAAATAGTCACGCGAATCGCCACGATGTTAGCATCGCCAATCGGCTGCGGTTGCTGAATCTGGTAGGTTTGGCCGTGGTACAACGCCAGCGCCTGGCCATAAGCCTGAGCCAGATAATCGCCAAATGCGGCAAAGTAAGCGTCGCGTTGCGCGGGCGTGGCTTCACGATAGTATCGGCCCAGCACTAATGCACCCGCGTACTTGATCTGTACATACGGCAGCAACTCCTGACGCACCACCTCACGCAGATAGTTAGGATCCTGCTTGATTTTAGGTTGCTCGTTTTTCAAACGGGTGAAGGTCTTCGCCGCCGCTTCATTCATCAGTTTGTAAGGATCGCTCTGATCCGCTGCATTGGCCGCCAGCGGCACAATCGCCAGCATGGCAATCATCAGGAAACGTTTAAACATCGTGTTTTACCTCTCTATTCCGTTGTAGCAGGTGCTGCCGGAGCAGGCGCACTCTCGGTGCCCTGCTTTTGATTATCGTTTTTGTTATCGCCGCTCTTATAGAGGAACTGGCCGATCAAATCTTCCAGCACCATCGCGGATTTGGTGTCACGCAACGTGCCGCCATCTTTCAGCATTGCCGAACCCAGTTCTGGATCGTCAAAGCCTAGATTCAGTGCGAGGAACTGTTCACCCAGCAGACCTTGCGTGCGAATGGCCAGCGAGCTGGTGTCCGGGATTTTGTCAGCATACTGATCGCTGATGTCCATGGTGACACGCGGTGACAGCGTTTTATCATCCAGCGAAATATCCGTTACTCGACCAATCACCACACCACCAATTTTCACCGGTGAGCTGACTTTTAGGCCGCCAATATTATCGAAAGTGGCATACAGCTTCCATGTCGGTTCGGTGCCAAGTGACTTGAGATCGGCCACGCGTAGGCTGAGGAATAACAGTGCCAACAGTGCTGCCAGCATGAAGACGCCAACCCAGATTTCGTTTTTCTTGCTTTGCATTGCATCAATTCCCAAACATCAGTGCTGTCAGCACAAAGTCCAAACCGAGTACCGCCAGTGAAGCATGCACTACGGTACGCGTTGTTGCCCGACTAATCCCTTCCGAGGTCGGGATGGCATCATAGCCATTGAACAGCGCAATCCAGGTTACCGTCACGGCAAAGACTGCGCTTTTAATGATGCAGTTGATGACATCGGTGCGGAAATCCACGGCATTTTGCATCGCTGACCAGAAGAAGCCAGGATCGATGCCTTTCCAGCCCACGCCCACCAACGCCCCACCGGCAATACCGACTGCCGTAAAGATCAAGGCTAGCAGCGGCATGCTGATAAACCCTGCCCAGAAGCGCGGCGAAACCACGCGACGCAGCGGATCAACGGCCATCATTTCCATGCTGGAGAGCTGTTCGGTGGCTTTCATCAAACCAATTTCTGCCGTCAGGGCTGAACCCGCGCGTCCTGCAAACAGCAATGCCGTGACCACGGGACCCAGTTCGCGCAGCAGCGATAAGGCCACCAGCATGCCGAGACTGGTTTCAGCGCTGTAGGTCGTCAGCACCAGATAACCCTGCAGGCCCAGCACCATACCAATGAATAAACCCGAGACCACAATGATCAGCAGCGACAGCACACCCACGCTGTACAGCTGTTTTACCAGCAGTGGCGCGTGGCGGCGGAAAGCGGGTTTACCCACCAGCGCATGAAACAGCATCAGGCCTGCACGGCCAAACGCCGCGCAAGTATTAATTCCCTGACGTCCAAGTGACGCCAGCGCCTTTAGCAACATCAGTTTACGTTCTCCCTGCACGAGTCAGATCGCTGAGGTAATCCCCGGCAGCGAAGCGGAATGGCACTGGACCGTCCGCATGACCCTCAATAAACTGGCGCACGCGCGGATCGGGATTTTCCCGCAACTCCGGCGCACTGCCCTGGGCAATAATCTTTTGACCGGCAACAATATAGGCATGGTCAGCAATGCTCAAGACCTCTGGCACATCGTGTGAAACCACAATGCAGGTCACACCTAACGAGTGGTTCAATTCATCGATCAATTTCACCAGCACGCCCATGGTAATCGGATCCTGGCCGACAAAGGGCTCATCGAACATGATCAGGTCCGGCTCCAGTGCAATCGCGCGCGCCAGTGCGGCACGGCGCGCCATGCCACCAGAAAGCTCGGCCGGCATCAGTTTGGCTGCACCGCGCAGGCCGACTGCTTCCAGCTTCATCATCACCGTGCTGTGCAGCAATTCCGGCGGTAATTGTGTGTGCTCACGCAACGGCCAGGCAACGTTATCAAAGACGTTAAGATCGGTAAAAAGTGCACCCGACTGGAACAACATGCTCATTTTTTTTCGCACTTCATACAATTTAGTGCGGGAAAGCGCTGGGATATTCTGGTCACGGAACCAAATTTCCCCTTTATCCGGTTGCAACTGACCACCAATCAGGCGCAGCAGCGTGGTTTTTCCAATCCCGGATGGCCCCATAATAGCGGTCACTTTACCCGCTGGCACGGTAAGCGAAATGTCATCAAAGATGACGCGGTCTCCGCGAGTGAAGCTGACGCCACGAACCTCAACCAGATTCGTTTTTTGCTGGATCATCGTTACCTCTTTATGCGGATCGGGCGTAATCAAAGTCGTGGATGGTAGCCTGGTAGACCACAATGCACGATAGTTTTACAGAAACTTACCCGTCAGGTGTGGCGAAAACGGCCTTAAAATTTACTTTTGCCTCTCAGACAGTCAAAATCAGCGCCTGTTTCCGCGCGCGCAATGTATTTACCTGTCGGACAAGGTTTGCCGACACACCTATCCATCAAGGATTTTTCATGTTCGTAGCCACTGCCCTGCTGTTTATTGGATTGATTTTACTGGCTTACGGTGCTGACCGTCTGGTTTTCAGTGCCGCGATCCTGTGTCGATCCTTCGGCATTCCTCCGCTGATCATCGGCATGACAGTGGTAAGCATTGGCACATCGTTACCCGAACTGATCGTTTCTTTTTCTGCAGCGCAGCATGGGCAAATGGATTTAGCTGTAGGGACGGCGCTGGGCTCAAACATTACCAATATTCTGCTGATCCTCGGCGGTGCCGCACTTTTGCATCCATTGACAGTGCACTCCAATCTGATTCGGCGCGAACTCCCCCTGATGCTGCTGGTCTCACTGCTGAGTGGCATCATGTTGTTTGATAATCACCTTAGTCGACTTGATGGCATCGCGCTGCTGCTGATTGCTTTAGGTTATCTGCTGATCGCCATTCGCATCGCCCGCCGCGCAGAGCGGGATAACAACGACACGTTAACGCGCGAACAATTGGCTGAACTGCCGCGCGATGAAGCTGGCAATACCGTGGCCTTTCTGTGGCTGGCGGTGGCGCTGATTATTCTGCCGATGTCCACGCGGATGGTGATCGATAATGCCACCGTGTTTGCCGACTATTTTGGTGTCAGCGAGCTGGTCATGGGTCTGACGTTGATTGCCGTCGGCACCAGCCTGCCTGAACTGGCTACCGTATTGGCGGGTGCATTGAAAGGTGAAGACGATATCGCTATCGGTAACCTGATTGGCGCTAATATCTTTAATCTGGCCATTGTGCTGGGCCTGCCCGCGCTGGTGCACCCCGGCAGCGTTGATGCACACGCTTTCGCACGAGATTACTGGGTGATGCTAGGTGTCAGCGTGCTGTTCGCCCTACTTTGCCTGTTACGCAAACGCCGGATTGGCCGCGTAGCGGGCTCTCTTCTGTTATCGGGATTTATTGCGTGGGTTCTGTGGCTGTGGCTCAGCCCTGCGCTCATCACAAGTTATTAAGGACGGACTGACCATGTCACATCAGCAACCGGTTTTTGATTACCAACAGGCAGGTAAAGCGGTACTGCGCATCGAACGCGAAGGGCTGGAGCAGCTCGATCAGTATATTAATGCCGACTTTAGCCGCGCCTGCGAAATGATCATTGCCTGCCGTGGAAAAGTGGTGGTGATGGGCATGGGCAAATCCGGTCATATTGGTGCAAAAATGGCAGCGACTTTTGCCAGTACCGGTACGTCTTCATTCTTTGTTCATCCTGGCGAAGCGAGCCATGGTGACCTCGGCATGGTGACAGCAAACGACGTGGTGATCGCTATCTCTAATAGTGGCGAATCGAACGAAATTCTGGCGCTCATCCCGGTCCTCAAGCGACAGAAAGTGCCGTTGATTTGCCTCACCAGCCGTCCGGAGAGTGCCATGGGGCGTGCCGCTGACGTGCATTTATGCGTGAAGGTTCCACAGGAAGCGTGCCCGCTTGGTCTGGCACCGACCTCCAGTACTACCGCCACGCTGGTGATGGGCGATGCGCTGGCGGTTGCCCTGCTGGAAGCACGCGGCTTTACTCAGGAAGACTTCGCGCTCTCGCATCCCGGTGGCGCACTGGGCCGCAAACTGCTGCTACACGTGAGCGATATTATGCACAGTGGTGACGAGATCCCACACGTCAGCCGCGATGCGTCGCTGCGGGATGCATTGCTGGAAATTACGCGCAAAAACCTCGGCCTGACGGTGATTGTTGACGACCTGATGAAAATCGAAGGCATTTTCACTGATGGCGACTTACGCCGCATCTTCGATATGGGCATCGATTTCCAGTCAGCCAGCATTCAGGATGTGATGACGCGCGGCGGGATTCGCGTGCGCCCAAATATGCTGGCTGTTGACGCACTGAATCTGATGCAAAACAAAAACATCACTGCGGTACTGGTCGCCGATGACGATCGTCTGCTCGGTGTGGTACATATGCATGACATGCTGCGCGCTGGCGTAGTTTGAACAGGAACAAATAATGAGTGTTGAAACCACGATGATCGATACCTGCTATGGCCCGGTGAGTGCCGATGTAATGGCTCGGGCGGCGCGGATTCGCCTGCTGATTTGCGATGTGGACGGTGTGATGTCTGACGGCGTGATTTACATGGGCAACAACGGCGAAGAATTGAAAGCCTTTAACGTCCGTGATGGCTATGGTATTCGCTGCCTGCTGACCTCTGATATCGAAGTGGCTATTATTACTGGCCGCAAAGCGAAGCTGCTGGAAGATCGTTGCCAGACGCTCGGCATTACGCATCTTTATCAGGGACAATCAGATAAGCTTTTGGCGTGGCGTGAACTCCTGGATAAACTGTCATTATCTGCTGAGCAAGTGGCTTACATCGGCGATGATTTGATCGACTGGCCTGTGATGGCGGAGGCCGGTTTGAGTGTGGCCGTCGCCGATGCCCACCCCGTGTTATTACCTCGTGCACACTACGTCACCCGTATTGCCGGTGGCCGTGGTGCGGTACGTGAACTCTGCGATCTGATTTTGATGGCGCAGAACAAATTTGAGGATGCCAAAGGGCAATCAGTATGAGTAAGAGCAGGCGTTGGATAACGCTGATTTTGGCCTTGATCGCCCTGGTGCTGATCGGCTGGAATCTCACCAACCAGGACGATAGCGAAGCGCCGGTGGCGACCAATAGCCAGGAGCCAACCTATACCAGCGAGAAGTCCCATTCTGTGGTGTATAACCCCACGGGCGCGCTGGCGTACAAACTGATCTCGGATAAAGTGACTTACTTTGCGGCAGATGAGGTGAGCTGGTTCGATAATCCGGTTGCAACCACGTATGATGAAAATAAAGTGCCCACCTGGACTATACGTGCCGATAAGGCAAAGCTGACCAAAGATCGTATGCTGTATCTATATGGTCACGTCGAAGTGAATACCCTGACCCAGGATTCTCAACTTGAGCGCATTATTACCGATACGGCTCAGGTTAATCTGGTCACCCAGGATGTGACATCTGACGATCAAGTCACCCTATTTGGCCGCAGTTTTAATTCCACTGGCATGAAGATGCGCGGCAATTTACGAACCAAGAATGCCCAGCTGCTTGAAAAGGTCAAAACTTCCTATGAAATCCAAAATGAACAAAAACAGCCTTAAGTTGTTGTTGGTGAGCGCCTTACTGGCGACCAGCCTGCCCGCGCTGGCCCTGACGGGAGACTCTGACAAACCCGTTAATATTGATTCGGTGAATCAGGCGCTGGATCTGCAAGGCAATGTGGCGACCTTTACCGGCAATGTCATTGTGACCCAGGGTTCAATCAAAATCACCGCTGACAAAGTGGTGGTTACACGTCCAGGTGGCGACAGTAAAAAAACTATCGTGGATGCCTACGGCGCTCCCGCCACTTTCTACCAGATGCAGGATAACGGCAAACCCGTGCAGGGCCACGCCTCAAAACTGCATTATGAGCTGGCGAACGATTTCGTTGAACTGACGGGCAATGCCTTCATTCAGCAGCTGGACAGCAACATCAAAGGCGATCGCATCACTTACCTGGTGAAAGAGCAGAAAATGCAGGCCTTTAGCCAGGGCGAAAGCAAACGCGTCACCACCGTACTGGTGCCGTCGCAGTTGCAGGACAAAAACGGCTCGTCCACGAGCCCTAAAAAGAGTAACTGATCGCTATGGCCACATTAGTCGCTGAAAACCTGGCGAAAGCCTATAAAGGCCGCCGCGTGGTGGAAGATGTCAGCCTGCAGGTAAAATCTGGCGAGATTGTCGGCCTGCTGGGTCCAAACGGTGCCGGCAAGACCACCACATTCTATATGGTTGTCGGGATTGTGCCGCGTGATGCAGGCCGCATCGTGATCGATGACGAAGATATCAGTATTTTGCCGCTGCATGCGCGAGCGCGCCGTGGTATTGGCTATCTGCCGCAGGAAGCGTCAATCTTCCGCCGTCTAAGCGTGTTCGACAATCTGATGGCGGTGTTGCAAATCCGCGATGATTTAACGGAAGAGCAGCGTCAGGATCGTGCCAATGAGTTGATGGAAGAGTTTCACATTGAGCATCTGCGTGACAGCATGGGGCAGGCGCTTTCCGGTGGTGAACGCCGCCGTGTTGAAATCGCTCGCGCTCTGGCAGCCAACCCCAAATTTATCCTGCTGGATGAACCATTTGCCGGTGTTGACCCGATCTCAGTCATCGATATCAAAAAAATCATCGAACACCTACGCGACAGCGGTCTTGGCGTGTTGATCACCGATCACAACGTGCGTGAAACGCTTGCGGTGTGCGAACGTGCTTACATCGTGAGCCAGGGACATCTGATCGCGCATGGCACGCCGGATGAAATTCTTGCAGATGAGCAGGTTAAACGGGTTTATTTGGGCGAAGAGTTCAGACTCTGATAAGGTGTCGTTATTCACGACATTTGCTTAGGAAATTCAAGCAGAATTATGAAGCAAGGTTTGCAACTCAGGCTCAGCCAACAGCTGGCGATGACCCCACAGTTGCAGCAGGCCATTCGTCTGCTGCAACTCTCTACGCTTGAACTCCAGCAGGAACTGCAACTGGCGCTGGAAAGCAATCCGCTGCTTGAGCAAACCGATCTGCATGAAGAAGTCGATTCACGTGAGCATCAGGAGAGCGACTCGTTAGACACACGTGAAGCCCTCGAACAGAAAGAGATGCCCGAGGAGCTTCCACTCGACGCCACCTGGGATGAAATCTACACCGCGGGAACGCCTTCTGGCACGGGTACCGATTACCAGGATGATGAGCTGCCGGTTTATCAAGGCGAAACTACCCAGTCACTGCAGGACTACCTGATGTGGCAAGTGGAGCTCACGCCGTTTACGGATACCGACCGCGCGATTGCCACTTCAATTGTCGACGCCATTGATGATACCGGCTATCTCACCGTTTCCGTCCAGGACATCTGCGACAGCATTGGTGATGAAGAGCTGACGCTGGAAGAGGTTGAAGCGGTGCTGAAGCGTGTTCAGCGCTTTGATCCTGTCGGTGTCGGTGCACGTGATCTACGTGACTGCTTGCTGGTGCAACTTTCACAATACGCTGCCGATGCGCCAATGCTGGCAGAAGCGCGGTTGATCGTCAGTGAACATCTGGATCTGCTGGCCAACCACGATTTTCGCAGCCTGATGCGTATAACACGCCTCAAGGAAGAAGTGCTGAAAGACGCGATGCTGCTGATTCAGTCACTCGATCCCCGTCCCGGCCAATCGATCAACACCAGCGAACCCGAGTATGTGATTCCTGATGTACTGGTGCGTAAAACCAGTAAGCGCTGGACCGTTGAATTGAATTCAGACAGCTTGCCGCGCCTGAAGATCAATCAACATTACGCCGCGATGGGCGGTTCCGCACGTAACGACAGCGACAGCCAATTCATTCGCAGTAATTTGCAGGAAGCCAAATGGCTGATTAAAAGCCTCGAAAGCCGCAACGACACACTGCTCAAAGTGACGCGTTGTATTGTCGAGCAGCAGCAGGCGTTCTTTGAACAGGGCGAGGAATACATGCGGCCGATGGTGCTGGCAGATATCGCCCAGGCCGTGGACATGCATGAATCCACCATTTCCCGTGTGACCACGCAAAAGTACCTGCACAGCCCGCGTGGCATCTTTGAATTAAAATATTTTTTCTCCAGCCATGTGAATACCGAAGGCGGTGGCGAAGCCTCTTCCACGGCGATCCGTGCCCTGGTGAAGAAATTGATCTCCGCGGAGAACCCCGCAAAACCCTTGAGCGACAGCAAACTCACCTCCATGTTATCCGATCAGGGCATCATGGTGGCGCGACGTACGGTTGCTAAATATCGCGAGTCTTTATCTATACCGCCATCAAACCAGCGTAAGCAGTTGGTTTGACCGAACGAAGAAGGAAGACCTATGCAGCTAAACCTGACCGGACTGAATGTTGAAATCACTGAACCGCTGCGCGAATTTGTAAATAGCAAATTTGCCAAACTGGAACACTACTTTGATCGTATCAATCAGGTTTATATTGTTCTGAAAGTGGAGAAGGTGACGCAGATTGCGGAAGCAACACTGCACGTCAACGGCGGAGAGCTGCACGCCACAGGGGAAGCGGAAGACATGTACGCGGCCATCGACGGGTTAATCGACAAGCTTTCCCGTCAGCTAACCAAACACAAAGACAAACTGAAAAAACACTAACCTTCATGCTTGCAGAGTGCTGACTGGTTCGGCACTCAGAGCGCAAATGGGGCGGGTTAACCGCCCCGTTTTGTCATCTGTGCAAGCGCCAACGGGAGACTCGCCATTGTGCTATGAATGGCGTTAACCTTGCGGCTATGTGAACTCGCAAGTGAAACGATGATGAACAACGATCTGACACTGGAATTGAGCTCGGTCCTCTCACTGGACTGTACCCGTAGCGGCGTACACTGCCAGAGTAAAAAACGCGCGCTGGAAATTATCAGCGAGCTGGCAGCGAAGCAGCTCAATCTGCCGCACCAGACACTATTTGAAGCCATTCTGACTCGCGAACGTATGGGCAGTACTGGCATTGGCAACGGTATCGCCATTCCGCATGGCAAGCTGGAGGAGGATACGCTGCGCGCCGTTGGCGTATTTATCAGCCTCGACCAACCGATCGCCTTTGACGCCGTGGACAATCAGCCGGTTGATCTGCTGTTTGCTCTGCTGGTGCCTGCAGACCAGTGCAAAACCCATTTGCATACGCTGTCGCTGGTCGCTAAACGTCTGGCAGACAAAACCGTCTGCCGCCGTTTGCGTGCGGCACAGAGTGATGAAGAACTCTATGCCATTATCACAGAAGCTCAGGAAGAACACTCTTAAGCGACAGACACATTTACCGGCCTATTCGTCGGTTTAAAACGGGAGAAATGTGATGGTGCTGATGATCGTTAGCGGTCGGTCAGGCTCAGGAAAATCGGTCGCACTGCGTGCCCTGGAAGACATGGGATTTTACTGTGTCGATAATCTACCCGTGGTGCTGCTACCGGAATTAGCGAACACCCTAACAGAGCGCAATATTTCGGCGGCCGTCAGCATTGATGTGCGCAACATGCCTGAATCGCCGGAGGTGTTTGAAACGGCGCTCAACAATCTGCCGGATTCGTTTTCACCACAGTTACTGTTCCTGGACGCCGATCGCAACACGCTGATACGGCGTTACAGTGATACTCGCCGCATCCATCCGCTCTCCAGTAAAAACCTGTCACTGGAAAGTGCGATTGATGAAGAGAGTGATCTGCTGGAGCCTTTGCGTTCGCGCGCCGACCTGATCATCGATACGTCCGAAATGTCGGTCCATGAGTTGGCTGAAATGCTGCGTACGCGCCTGTCAGGAAAACGTGAGCGTGAGCTGACCATGGTGTTTGAGTCCTTCGGCTTCAAACACGGCATTCCCATTGATGCCGATTACGTCTTCGATGTGCGTTTCCTGCCAAACCCGCACTGGGATCCCAAGCTGCGTCCGATGACCGGGCTTGATCGTCCTGTTGCGGCTTTCCTCGACCGCCACACTGAAGTACATAACTTCATTTACCAGACGCGCAGCTATCTGGAGCTGTGGTTGCCGATGCTGGAAACCAACAACCGCAGCTATCTAACGGTCGCGATTGGCTGTACCGGGGGTAAACACCGTTCGGTTTACATCGCCGAACAGCTGGCAGATTACTTCCGTTCACGCGGCAAAAATGTGCAGTCTCGTCATCGCACTCTGGAAAAACGTAAATCATGACCGTGAAGCAAGTCGTTGAGATTCGCAATAAGCTGGGCATGCATGCGCGCCCGGCAATGAAACTGTTCGAGTTGGTGCAGAGTTTTGACGCAGAGGTACTACTGCGCAATGAAGCCGGTACGGAAGCCGAAGCCAGCAGCGTGATTGCGCTGCTGATGCTCGACTCCGCGAAAGGCGGCCATATCGAGATTGAAGCCAGCGGTCCGCAGGAAGTCGAGGCGCTGGCTGCGGTGATTGAGCTGTTCGAAGCCGGGTTTGACGAAGACTAATTGCTGTTAATGCAATTTGTAACGCGCGAGGAAACCTTCCCCACCTAACTGACGCATCTGGCGCATTATCCACTGCTGGCGCATTCGTATATACCCGGAAGGTGCATCAGCGCGGAAGCGAATCGGGTTTGGTAGTACCGCCGCCAGCAGCGCCGCTTCAGAAATCGTCAGACGACTGGCTGGTTTGTGGAAGTAGCGCTGTGAAGCCTCTTCCACACCAAACACGCCGTTGCCAAACTCCGCAATATTCAAATATACCGTCAGAATGCGGCGTTTGGTCCACACGGTTTCGAGTCCAACGGTTAAACCGGCTTCCAGCCCTTTTCGCACCCAGCTGCGGCCATCCCATAAGAACAGGTTTTTTGCGGTCTGCTGCGACAGCGTTGAGGCACCACGCATCTGTTCTGAGCCATCGTTATCCAATACTTTTTGTATCGCATCGACATCAAAGCCCCAGTGCTCCGGAAATTTTTGATCTTCAGAAGCGATCACGGCCAGCGCCATCCACGGAGAAATCTCATCCATGCTGACCCAATCGGAGTGCGCCACATAGTCGAACCGACCACTGAACCAGGCGCCCAGTTGACGCTCCACCATCACCGCAGAAAACGGCACAGGTAAAAAGGCAAAGATCACGATGCCTGCCAGCCAAATTCCCAACCACGCGAGCAGCACTTTAGCAATCAGCACTTTAAGGCGTTGCCCCATTTTCCCTTTACTCTTACTCATGCAATTTTCTCTTACCTGTTCCCTGCATTAATCAATCACCCCGGTCACAATTTTGATTACCTGTAATCCTGGGCCAAACTTTACCGCTTATCGCGTGAAAGTTAGAGATGAAGTTATTACCTGCGTCATCATCGTTCCTCTATTAGAGCCAATCACATCAAGCACTTCCATTATGAGGGAATCGGTTCCATGGTGAAAAACCCAGCAAAACCCTTACAATCGGATACTTCATACAAAGTGATAAAGATCACGTTTAAACTTTCACAATACTTAACAATAAACTTTCAAAGCGTTTGAATAAGCGCACTGATGAGCGCAGCCGTTTCAATAAACGTGGCTGAAATCGCGTCAACATCATCATGATTAGCCCTGACAATGGTCAAGTATTTAGCCTTCCGTTTGGTTTACATTGCACCGCAAAACCTTAAACTGGAACTTTCAGCAGAGGGTTTCCAAAACGTTTTGGATAACCCACCAGAATCACCTTATTTGTTACCTAATATCAGCATGTTAAGTTCAATCAACTCTGATTTTTCGACTGATTAGGAATTTCAGTGCAGCTGTCAGGCTTTTCCTGCTTCAGGCTGAAGGAAATTCAGGCAAAAAGCAGAACAATTGGTCAAAAATAGTGCAATACGGCAAAGAAATTAATTCCTTGCTTGACTGTGTCAGCAAATTAATGTTTTCTGTATTTAATCGCTGCTCAACTTCACACAATTTAATGAATCTTGTCACAAGCGTTGGCGAATTTGTTAAGGTGATTTCGAAGCGTTAACCAATACCATACTGTTGCTGATCTATTCGACTTCTAACGATAGCAGCAGTACCCATTTCCCTGGTGTTGGCGCAGTATTCGCGCACCCCAGTTTCGACTGGGGTCATTTTTTTCTGGCGTCCGAAGATTTTTCCCTTTCAGCTACCCACTCGCGTAACACGTTAACGTCATGCAGCCACTCATGTTTTAATTCGTCGATCCACTCCTGCACGTTGTCCCACCATGCTGGCAGTTCCGGTGACTGTATCTGTTTCGCCAGTTTCTGCAGATGCAACAGTCCTACTGAGCCCGCAGCACCCTTAATTTTATGCCCTTCTTCCGCAATCCCTTTTTGATCGCGCGCCATCATGTTGGAATCCAGCACGTCGAGATAGCCCGGCATCATCTGTTCAAACATCGTCAGGCTTTGTGTAATCAATCCTGGGCCGACCAATTCGATATACTGTTCCAGCATCTCCACATCGAGCAGCATGCGCGAGTGTACGTCTGAGGACGTCTGAATCTCTTCTTCCGGTTCGCCCTGGTAATCCCAGAACTTTTTAATCATCGCCGTTAAGGCCGGCACCGCCAGCGGTTTACTCAGCACATCATCCATACCGGCGTCGAGATACTCTTTTTTATCTTTCAGCACGTTGGCGGTCAGTGCCACCAGCGGCGGCAGCGCCATGCCAGCATGGCGTTGGTGAATAGCGCGTGACACATCCAGTCCGGTCATATCCGGCAGTTGAATATCCAGCAACACCAGATCAAATTCCTGCGGATCAAACATCGCCAGCGCTTCAGTGCCGGTCATCGCCACTTCCACACTGCATCCCAGTTTCTCCAGTACCGAGCGCGCCACAATGACGTTCAGTTCAATATCTTCAACCAGTAATACGTGCAGCGCCGGCAGTGGCATGCTGTCGTCGAGATCTTCGTCTTCCACCTCATCGGCCACACGAGGTGCATTTATCTCGACCACAAAGCATGAACCCTGCCCCGGCGCACTACTCACGCTAATATCGCCGCCCATCGCCTGTGCCAGACGACGAGAAACCGCCAAACCAATACCGGTACCGGTGGCGGGTTTTCCGCCGTGCTGATCTTTTACCTGGTAATACATGGCGAAGATCTTGTCCTGCTCTTCCTGCGGAATTCCCATGCCAGAATCCTGCACTTCAAAGCGCAGCGTTTCGTCCTGGTGATAGGCGACCCGCACCACAATCTCACCCTGCTGGGTGAATTTCACCGCGTTACCGATCAGGTTCCATAAAATTTGACGCAGGCGCGTGCCGTCAGCAGAGATGATGTGCGGCAGTGGCAGCTCCGGTGCCATCACGAACTTCAGCCCTTTCGGCTGCGCCAGTAACCCGGAGAGGTTTTCCAGATCGGCAAGGAAGCCGGTGAAGTCGAGCGGCTGATTATCCAGCTGCACTTTGCGGCGCTCGATTTTGTCCACTTCAATCACGTCATTAAAGATGTTGCCAAGCGTGATGGCCGAGACATGGATGGTTTTCAGGTACTTCAGTTGTTCCTGATTGAGATCGGTGTCCAGCAGAATGCGGCTCAGGCCGACAATGCCATTCAGCGGCGTGCGCAGTTCATGGCTGATGGTTGAAATAAAGGTGGTCTTCTCACGGCTGGCATTCTCCAGCGCGTCCTGATAACGCTTACGCTCAGTAATATCGCGACCAAAGCCCATCAGGCCGCTGCGTTTACCGACGCGATCGTAATACGGCACTTTGCGGATTTCGAAGCAGGCTTTGCGCCCATCAGGATATTGCAGCCACTGTTCGTACGTCAGGGAGACGTTATGGCGGAATACCTTTTCATCCGTCTCCAGCACCTTGGAGGCGGCATCTTCATCGTAAATGTCGCGCGGCGTCAGGCCAATCAGTTGCTTCTCGCTCATGCCGGTTAGCAACTCCATCGCACGGTTACAGCCCGAGAACTGCTTGTCGATGTTGCGATAGAATACCAAATCCGGCGAGGCATCGAGGAAGGAGCGTAAGAAAGAGGATTGCTGTTCCAGCTCGATTTGCGCCTGTTCACGACGCGCCATCTCTTCGCGCAGTTTATCCATCACCTGCTCGCGGGCCTGCTCCGCTTTGATACGATCGTTAATTTCCTGATTCAGCTGAGCGATGGTCTCTTTCATTTGCTGATTAAGTTCAAGATCGCGTGTGCGCATCTCTTCCAGCTTATCGACCAGCTTTGTCAGGCGCTGGCGAGACTCTTCCAGCTGATCAACCACCACCGAGAGAAAATAGACGGCCCAGGGCGTGATTAAGAGACCAAAGAACACCGATCGCACCACATCGATACTCTCAACATGGCCACGCAGTACCATGGTGACCGCCATCTGCACCACCATCGCCAGCACCACCAATGCTGAAGCTAACAGTAGCGAGAAACGCACCAGCCCCAGCTTGACCATCAAATCAACGTAGTACTGCGCTAAAAGACGAATCTGTTTCATCACGAGCTCCCTGAACGAAATCTGGCTCATGATAGCGTAATTATCGCGGCACTGCGCCGACTCAGCGTGTCATTGCCTGCTGACTTTGCCTCATTATGGTGCATCGCAGCGCCTTTTCGCCGATGTTCGCGTCGTTATGCGTAAAGCGCTTGACTAAATCTGCCAACTGAATAATCTGGAGGGCCGCGCTTTTGCGACCCTTTTGTCACATCCCGTGCTATTCCGCCTCCCGGCAGCCATTTCATCTGATGGTTGCGCCTTGTCATTGCATATTCATTCAACTTTAGCGCCATTTTACTCACAATCAGCTTGATTAATTTTACTAATGACAGCCCTATTTTGATTCAAATATGACGCCATAAGAAAAACAGATACATGCTGTGCGTGAAACCGCCCCAACAGAATTTTATGCTGATGGAATGAAGTTATTCAGCATTGATTAGATATCTGAGGCGTACCTCACAGTGAGACGGCTCACACTTCATAGGGGAATCAGAATCGTCAGATTGACAGTTATTTACGTAATAAATTGTTCATAATCATAGTGTTAATTGGTAAAACAGCCGATTAACCGCAACAAAGCTGGCTATTTGACCTGAGTTCGCTTTCCCGATAAGTTGGAATTCCGCTGGATGCTTTCCAGTCGGGACTGTGTCTCGGCATATCTATGCAGCAAGAAACTCCCTCTGGATGCAAGTTATCTCCCGTAAGAGACCGGAAGTAAGAGCAGCTCATCAAGGACGAGACCATACTCTCTTGAGAGCCTTTGCTCGGTATTGCGACGTCCGCGTTTAAGCGGCGAAAACGAATTTGATACAGCACGCAGCGGTGCTCTGTGCTTGAAATAATGCAGGTAATGTCAAAAGCAGTTTAAGGAGACCCTCAATGTCCACTCAAAAACCTCATCCCTATGGTTTGTATGATCCCTCAGCCGGTAGTGATAGCTGTGGTGTTGGGTTTATTACCCGTAAGGACGGCGAGCAGACCCATGAGATCCTGCAGATGGCGCATAGCGCACTGTGCACGGTACCGCACCGTGGCGGCATGTCTGCTGAGGGCGTGGGCGATGGCGCAGGTGTCAACGTCGACCTTTCTCTGAACTTCTTCCGTAAAGTCACCGGCCAACCGCTGGAAGCCGGTCGCTTTGGCGTCGGTAACTTCTTCGTGCCAAAAGATGCCGAGCTGCGCGCGAACGCTGAGCGTCTGGTGGAAGAAACCCTCGCTGCCCATAACTTCCCTGTGCTGATGAAGCGTGATATGCCGCTGGACGGCAGCGTGACGCGTCCAGCCGCTCTGCAATTCCAGCTGCCGATTGTGCAGTGGATCTTTGCGGCTCCGCAGGAAGTCACCGAACAACTCGAGTTCGAGCGCCACATCTATCGTGCGCTGCTGGACATCGAAGCGCGTGCCTTTACTGAAAGCGAATTCGGCGGTCTCTATCCGCTGTCGCTCTCTTCACGCACTCAGGTATTTAAAGCACGCCTGAACTCTAATGAAGTGATTCCGTACTTCAAAGATTTGACCGATGCCGATCATCAGGTGCGCGGGCTGTTCTTCCATACCCGCTTCTCGACCAACACCGATCCGCACACCACCATGGCACAGCCGTTCCGTCTGATGGCGCACAATGGTGAATTGAACACCGACCGTAAGAACCGTATCGCTGAAGCGGCGCTGATGCTGGCGCGCGGTAAGAAAATCGTGCGTCCGAAAGGCCAGTCCGACAGCTCGCGTCTGGACCAAAGCATTCATAGCCGTTTGATGGAAGATAACCTCGACCTGATCAACGCCGTCGTCTCAATGATGCCACCAGCGTGGGAAAACGACACCTCACTGTCAAATGAAGTGCGCGCCATGCTGGAGTACTTCTCTCTGTATGAAGAGAAGAACGATGGCCCGGCAGCGTTGATCTTCGGTAATGGCGAAGTGATCGGGGCACGCCTTGACCGCCTGGGTCTGCGCCCATTGCGTTCTGTCGAAACCGCCGAATATATCGGTGCGATGTCAGAAGCGGGTCAGATTGCCTTCCCACCGGAAAGCGTACTGCGTCGTGGCCGTATCGAAGCGGGCGGCATGCTCTATTACGATCACAAAGAAAAACGCTCTTACACCACGGTGGAAGCGCTGGAAAAACTGGCAGCAGAGAAAGATTACCTTTCACTGCTGAGCGCGGCTCGCGTGGACCTGCACGATCTGCCGGAGATTCAGGCAGAGCAGCTGGGCTCACCGCTGCGCTATCGTGGCGACCTCAAAACCTATCAGCGTTTTGTGGCGTACTACTACAACCAGGAAAGCTTCAAATTCATGATGGACCCGATGCTGCAAACCGGCGCTGAGAAGATCTCGGCGATGGGTTACGGCAACGCCATCAATGGCCTGTCCGACCACGAAGGCGGCATGGCGCACTACTTCTCACAACGCTTTGCTCAGGTCACCAACCCGCCGCTGGATTCTATCCGCGAAGCGGACGGCATGACGCTGCGCGTGGCACTGGGTGCAAAACCGCACCTTGGCCGCAGCAAAGGTCAGCAGGTTATCGTGCCAACGCCGATCCTGACACACCTCGATATGCTGCGTCTGCGCGAGCAAACCGTCGCACCTTATGCGCGTTTCGAGATGCTGTATGAGCCGGTCATCGGCAAAGATATCGTCAGCCGTGCCGCCAACGCCAAAGCGCTGGAAAACGCCATTGATAATCTTGCACAGCAGGTCGTGGATTTCGCACGCCAGCAGGGCGGCATTGCGGTAATCACTGACCGCCACATCTCTTCAACTCACGCGGCGATTCCTATGCTGCTGATGGTCTCTGCCATCAACCAGCGTTTGGTGCAGGAAGGTCTGCGTCTGGATGTTTCTCTGGTGGTAGAAAGCGGCCAGAGTATCTCCTCTCACCACATTGCAGCCACTTTAGGCTTTGGTGCGTCAGCGGTTTACCCGCTGGGCGTACAGATGCGCGCGGAAGAGAAATATGGCGAAGGCGAAGAAGGTAACAAAGCCTTCAAACGCTATGCCAAAGCCGCCGAAAAAGCCTTGATGAAGACCATGGGTAAAGTGGGTCTCTGTACCGTTGAGAGCTACAGCTGTGGTGAATTCTTTGAACCTAACTTCCTGAATACCGACGATCCGGTTCTGAAGAAGTACTTCCCGAATATCAAAACCCCTGTGGGTGGCGCGGGCTTCCCGGCTATCGCTCAGATGGCGGTTGACTGGCATCAGAGTGCGCTGAAAATCCAGGGCGAGGCAGAAGTGCCACTGCTCGGCTTGTTCAAAGAGCGTGCGGAAGGTGCAGGTCACTCTTACGGCACCATCGCCGTGCGTACCTTTATTGATATGACGGAACAGCCGATTCGCTTCGCGGACAAAGCACGCGAAGAGGACAATTTCATCCGTCTGATGACGCTGGCCAAACTGGACAATGCCTTCAGCATTAAAGCTGACGCATTCAAAGACAGTAGCTTCGAACGCATCCCGAACGAGGTCATTGACTCACTGGCAATCACGCCGGATTACCGTCAATTCTCTAGCCTGATGCACGCCGAGCGTAAACGTCGTCCTGCTGCGCTGCGTGACATCCTCGCGCTGCCGTGTGATTTGACCCACGTTGACAGCGAAGCGGAGTTTGGTCGTAAACTCGGCCGTTACTCACTGGTCAACAACGGTTTTGCTACCCGTGGATTGAAGTGTGAAGCGGTGGAAGGCAGCCTGAACCAGTTCGAGCTGCGCCTGATTGATTCCATCGCGGGCCTGAAGCCAGAAGATGAACGTCTGGAAGCGCTGGCACGTGCACTGAAAACCCGCTTTAGCGACGACATCGAAAGCAGCAGCGTGGCCGGCGGTGTATTGCACATCACCGCTTACGGTAAAGCGGCAGATTATCTGTCACTGATCTTTACCGCACTGCCTTCTCTGCCGCTGGAAGAGATTCAACCGGCACACGAAATTACCCGTACTTTCGCCTCAGGTGCGATGAGCCACGGTGCGTTGGTGGCACCTGCACATGAAGCGGTAGCGCACGGCACTAACATGGTCGGCGGCATGAGTAACTGTGGTGAAGGTGGCGAGCACTATTCCCGTCACGGCACCATCCGCGCGTCACGCATTAAGCAGTTGGCGTCAGGCCGATTCGGCGTGTGGGCGGCTTATCTGGCCGATCCGATGCTGGAAGAGCTGGAGATCAAAATCGGTCAGGGCGCGAAACCAGGTGAAGGCGGACAGCTGCCTGCACCGAAAGTGACCGTGGAGATCGCCGCCGCGCGTGGCGGTACGCCGGGTGTTGAGTTGGTTTCACCCCCACCGCACCACGATACCTACTCCATCGAGGATTTGGCGCAGCTGATCCACGACTGTAAGGCAGCGCGCGTGCGCGTTATCGTGAAACTGGTGTCTTCAGAAGGCATCGGTACCATCGCGGTGGGCGTGGCAAAAGCTGGCGCAGACGTCATTAACGTGGCAGGTAATACCGGTGGTACTGGTGCGGCCTCGGTCACCAGCCTGAAATACACCGGACGCGTTGCCGAAATCGGTATCGCGGAAGTGCATCAGGCGCTGTGCGCGAATGGCCTGCGTGACAAAGTGCAGCTGCGTTGCTCCGGTGCACAACAAACCGGTAGCGATGTGATCAAATCTGCCCTGCTCGGTGGCGACAGCTTCGAGTTCGGCACCACTGCGCTGATGATGCTGAAATGCGTAATGGCGAAAAACTGTAACGTTAAATGCCCGGCCGGTTTAACCACCAACGCCGAAGCCTTTGATGGCGATCCGCGTCAACTGGCACAGTACTTCGTTAACGTAGCGCAAGAAGTGCGTGAGTTCCTCGCCCGCCTTGGCCTGCGTTCACTGCGCGAAGCGCGTGGTCGTTCAGACCTGCTGCACCTGATGGATCACCCGCTGGAAGTCGGCAAACTGGACCTGCGTGCGATGTTGACCGTGGTGCCAGAGCAGAAAATCGCGAAGCCGGTCTATCTGGAAAAAGATTTTGAGCTGGATGATGGCTGGGTTGAAGAGCTGAAAACACAGCTGATCGACCAGGCGAGCCGCGATATCGCGCTCGGCGCAGGCATTACCCTGAACAACCGTAACAAGAGCGTGGGCGGCCAGTTGGCCATCGACATCGAGCGCATGCTCAACCACGAACTGTCTGCTGAACAACGTGCTGCACTGCCAGCGGTGTTCAAAGACGATCGCGGCCGTCATTATCTGGCACCGCGCACGGTGAATATCCACACCAGCGGTTCTGCCGGTCAGTCATTCGGTGCCTTCTGCAACGATGGTATGCAGATGAAGCACTACGGCACCTGTAACGATGGCGTAGGTAAAGGTCAGTGCGGTGGCGAGCTGGTGGTGATGTCACCGGGCGGCGGCGCTCAAGACAGCGACGGCAACGTGCTGATCGGTAACTTCGCGCTGTTTGGTGCGACCGGTGGCCGTTTGTTCGTACAAGGCCAGGCGGGCGACCGTTTCGCGGTTCGTAACTCCGGTGCAACCGCAGTCGTCGAAGGTGTCGGCGATTTCTGCTGCGAATACATGACCAATGGCGCAATTCTGAACCTCGGCACCTTTGGTAAAGGTTTCGGCAACGGCATGAGCGGTGGCTTTGCTTACCAGTACGATCCATACGGCGCACTGGCAGGACACGCAGCGGGTGATTCCGTGCTTTTCGGTTCAATCGCTGACGAAGATGAATTGGCGCAGGTTCACAAGCAAGCCGTGCTGACCATGCTGAACTGGCATCTGGAAGCCACCAACTCGCCGCGCGCAGCCTGGCTGCTGGAGAATTGGGAAACGGAGTGCCACCACTTTGTCTACGTGATGCCGCGTTCACTGCTGCTGTATCAAGATGGTGGCGAGATCCTGAAAGCGAAATCACGTAAGGATCTGCTGGAAGAGCTGTCAACCTCACTGGCTGCACATCAGGTTGCCAAATTCAAAGCGGCCTGGCGCACGGGTAAAACCATTGCGGATGGCGCCGTACCGGCTTACGGTGCGACGGATACAGCGGAAATGTTCGTGTTGCTCAACAACTACACCGTGCTGAGCTTCGCGCAGCAGCTGGCGTTGGGCAAACTGCCGAAAGGCACGCCTGTTGAAGATGCTGCGGTTGAGAAAGCGGTTCGTAACCTGCTGATGACCGAAGATTTTGCGCTGGTCAGCAAACTGCAACGCCATGCACGCTCAGCCATTGAGAGCTACAGCGATGACGAACTGGCGAGTCTGATTGCAGCAAAACGTATGTCCGATTACAAAGCAGCATTAACGCAACGCAACATTCGCTCCATGGACAGCCTGGCGACCTATGGCTGGATAATTTATCAGGATGCCCGCAACCGTGAGGTGCTTGGCCATCTGCCTGATTTCGAAGAGCTGTTTGCACGCGCCGCGCTGCCAGAAATCGCCGCTGCTGTCGGGAAACTTTCCTGATAGCAGCACCAATGAATGTGTGTATATTGACTGAACATCACGAGACGGGTTTGAGTACAGATATCCATGAAGATTCCTTACATTCCTGAAGATGCGCCGTTTAACGGCGAACAGAAATACTGGCTGGCGGGTTTTCTCGCCGGTCTCCACTCGCGTCTGTTGGTATTAGAAGATAAGCAGACGGCACCTGCGGCCGGTGGCGCCACCAACACGCAGTTGCACATTCTGTTCGGTTCACAGACCGGCAACGCTGAAGCGCTGGCGCAAACTGCCGCAAAAGCCGCACGTGCCAAAGGTCTGGTGCCGGTGGTTCAGGCATTGGGCGAAGTGGACCTGGACGTGTTCGCCACCATGCGCCATGTTCTGATTGTCACCTCCACCTACGGTGAAGGCGAAATGCCGGACAACGCACAGCTGTTCTGGCAGGCACTTTCTGCCAGCACCGCACCACGCCTGGAGCAGATGCATTTTGCTATCCTGGCGATTGGTGATACCGGCTACGATGGCTTCTGTCAGGCCGGTAAATTCTTCGATATGCGTCTGGAACAGCTGGGTGCAAAACGTGTCTTTGACCGCATCGACTGCGATATCGATTTTGAAGAGCCGTCGAGTGCATGGATTGGCGATGCAATGCCACAATTTGCCGCCAGTGCGGGCAGCAGTGGCACGGTATTAGAGAGCGCGCCAGAAGCGCCAGTCATTCCTGGTAGCAACAAGCAAAATCCTTATGCTGCTGCATTGGCGACCAACAAGCGTCTCTCAGGCGAATCATCGGCGAAAGATATTCGCCACTTTGAATTCGATCTCACTGACAGCGGCCTGAAATATGAAGCCGGTGATGCGTTGGGTGTCATCCCAGTGAACGATGCTGAGCTGGTGAGCCTGCTGTTGAGCGAATTGAAAGCGGATTACGAAACGCCAGTACCTGGCTTTGACCGTAACCTCGGCGACCTGCTGACCTATCAGTTCGAAATCTCTGAGCCATCGCGCAAGCTGATTGAGTGGGTGGGTCAGCACACTGCCAACCAGGAATTGCTGCACGTATTACAGCACGACGATAAAGACACGCTGGCTAACTGGCTGT
Organism: Pantoea sp. USMM079; assembly: GCF_037153115.1. Lineage (NCBI taxonomy): Bacteria > Pseudomonadati > Pseudomonadota > Gammaproteobacteria > Enterobacterales > Erwiniaceae > Pantoea > Pantoea sp. USMM079. Next base: position 991 of record NZ_JBBCKX010000024.1, on the reverse strand, counting down.
GGGGCAAAGACACGCTGGACCTGCTGCAGCTTGAGTTGAAGCGCACGCTGTCCGTTCCAGAACTGGTGGCGATGCTGCGTCCGTTGCAGCACCGCGCGTATTCCATCTCTTCCAGTTCCAAAACGCATCCGAATCAGGTGCACCTGACGATTGCTTCCGTGCGCTATCACAGCGGTGGCCGTGAGCGTAAAGGCGTCTGTTCAACCTACCTGGCTGAGCGCGTGCGCCGTGGTGAGAAGCCAGCGATCTTTATTTCGCCAAACAAAGCGTTCCGCGTGCCGGCTAACGGCAATGCTCCGCTGATTATGGTTGGACCTGGCACCGGTATTGCCCCGTTCCGTGCCTTCCTGCAGGAACGCCAGTCAACCGGCGCTGAAGGTAAGAACTGGCTGTTCTTCGGCGATCAGCATCAGGAACACGACTACATTTATGAAGATGAGCTTAATGGCTGGCAGCAAAGCGGTCTGTTAACACATCTCGACCTGGCATTCTCACGCGATCAGGAAGAGAAGATCTACGTGCAGAATCGTATGCTGGAAAAAGGCGCTGAGCTGTATGCCTGGCTGCAGGATGGCGCGTACTTCTATGTTTGTGGCGATGCTTCGCGCATGGCGAAAGATGTGGATGCAGCGCTGTATGAAGTGGTGCGCCAGTTTGGTGGACTCTCTAGCGAACGTGCAGCGGCTTACATTGACCAGTTGAAGAAAGATAAGCGCTATCTGCGTGACGTCTACTAAGGCCCAAAAAAAGGAAGCTCATGAGCTTCCTTTTTTACATCTGCTGTCGCGGCACGATGAATCGCACCATGTAAACGCGGTTCTGATGCGCGATCAATCGCGCCGTTATTGAGAAATGCATCCATAAAAAAAACGGGCCAATTGGCCTAATGCCAGTCAGTTAAGCCTGACTGGCATTTTTTCTTCTGGCTGTCGGATATTTATAGGGTCTCTCTTTCACCACCCTTGGGAACGAGCGCTCCCGTCGTCCCGGT
>NZ_JBBCKX010000023.1:0-87373 GCF_037153115.1 Pantoea sp. USMM079 | reverse complement strand
ATATCAAGGGCCTGACTGAGCTGCATAAAAAAATCCGGAAACGAAGCGTTTCCGGATTCTTACACAGCCACTGGATCGTTCAACTGATCCTTAACTGATCGGCATTAGGCCATAAGGCCGCCTTATCGTATCAAAATCGACAACCCTGAAACTACAGCTTATCCCCTTCCGGTGACTGCACCAGATCGTCCGCTTTTAATCCCTGCGGCGCGATAAAGATTTCCATATTTTCGCGTGACAGTTCCCAATGTTCGAACACCAGATCCACCACCTTCTGCTCATCTCGCGCTTCAATCGCGCTGATAAAGGCATCATGATGCTCGGCGGCTAGCTGCAGGCGGCGTTCCATGTCTTCATTTTGCGGGCGGAAAAAGGTGTGGCCGATGCGGCAATGGTCGATTAGTAAACGGCCCAGGCTGGGCTGTAAATAGGGATTGGCTGCCATCTCGCCCATGATCTCATGGAAACGATTGTTCTCCAGTGCCAGCGCTTCGGCATCACGCGTCTGCACCGCTTTACGGAAGCGCTTTTGCGTCTCTTTCAGCGATTTCAGCTGGGAAGGTTTAAAATTCTGTACCGCCAGGCGACCGGTAGCGGCGTAGATCATCGGTGCGACGAGGAAGAAATTGCGCAGTGTGGAATGGCTCATCGGGATGACGCGCACGCCGCGTTTTTCGACGATTTCTAAGTAACCCTCTCCTGCCAGTCGCTGGAAAACTTCACGCACAGGCGTGCGAGATAAACCGTATTGTCCCGTCAGGCTGGCTTCATCCAGCAACTCGTCTGGGTCCAGTTCCATGGTCAAAATTAGGCGTTTTAAATCTTCGTATAACGCTGCTTTTCCCGATCTCAAAGTGACCTCCTGTGATGACATTCCGCATGCGATTCCTGCTTAACCTACAGAAAAAGTGTGTATACAGCAAAAATAATTATGGGATATTTTTTGCATTCTGCGGTGGATCACAGAAAAGGGAATGATGATATTACAAGGAGTTACAGAAGAAAAAAACGAGTCGTCATCTGCAGAGAATTATCCTATTTCCAGGGCATACCCGCCATCCGTGGCGGGCATGAAGCTTACTCAGCAGGCACATCAATCCAGATGGTTTTCAGCTCGGTGTACTGATCAAGTGCGTATACAGATTTATCACGTCCACCAAAACCAGACTGTTTATAACCACCAAATGGCGTGGTTGCATCACCTTCACCGAAACAGTTAACCGTCACCGTTCCCGCACGCACTGCACGTGATACGCGAATAGCACGGCTTAGTTTGCCAGTGTAAACCGATGCCGCCAGACCGTAATCAGTGTCATTTGCCAGTGCAATGGCTTCGGCTTCCGTTTTAAAGGTGGTGACACACAGCACCGGCCCGAAGATCTCCTCGCGGAACAGTGCGCTTTTCGGCGTCACGCCATCCACAATGGTCGGCTGCACGTAAATACCGCGATCGGTGAATCCGCCCTGAATGATGCGTAATCCTTCTTTGCGCGCGGTTTTCAGATAGTCACTGACTTTGCAGAAATGATCGGTGGTGATCATGGTGCCCAGACGATTCTCTGGATCCAGCGGATTGCCCATGCGCCATTCACCGATCTGCTCCGCGATCTGAGCGAGTAGTTTATCCTTAACCCCTTCCTGCACCAGCAGTCGGGAAGTTGCAGAACAGTTTTCACCCATATTCCAGAATGCGCCGTTTAACACATTGGCGGCAACGCTGGCCAGATCTTCGGCATCATCGAACACCAGCGCCGGGTTTTTCCCGCCGCATTCCAGCACAATCTTCTTCAGATTCGATTCCGCGGAATAGTGCAGGAAACGGCGTCCGGTCGCCGTTGAACCGGTGAAGCTCACCATATCAATATCAGGATGCAGGCCGATGGGTTCCCCCACCTCTTTCCCGGTACCGGTGACGATGTTGAGCACGCCGGCTGGAATACCCGCTTCATGCGCCAGTTCAGCCACGCGCAATGCCGTTAGCGAAGTTTGCTCCGCCGGCTTCACAATCACCGAGCAGCCAGTAGCCAGCGCTGGGCCGATTTTCCACGCCAGCATCAGCAGCGGGAAATTCCATGGCAGCACGCAGCCCACCACACCAATCGGCTCACGAACGATCATCGCCATCGCCCCGTTGCCGGTCGGCGCAGTCTGGTCGTAAAGCTTGTCGATGGCTTCCGCATGCCAGCGAATCACGTGAATCGTCTCTGGCACGTCCACTGCCAGGCATTCGCTAACCGGTTTGCCGCTGTCGAGGCTTTCCATTACCGCCAGTTGCGTGACTTCGTTTTCCAGTAAGTCAGCCAGCTTGAGTAATACGGCTTTGCGCTCGCCGGGATGAAGCTGGCTCCAGCTGCCTGACCCAAACGCGCTACGTGCGCCCTGTACCGCCAGGTTCACATCCGCGCTTTCACAAGCAGCGATGTGCGTCAGAATCTCACCCGTCGCAGGATTGGTGGTTTCCAGTGTTTTGCCGGAGACCGCCGCAGTAAAACGTCCGTTAATGAACGCCTGATCCGGGAACCGCAGTTCTCGCGCCACGTTCACCACATCGCTCAGCGTTTGTACCTGTTTCATGCGCACTCCTTAAAGCACTGCAACGGCTGCCACATTGCGTTTCACACCGTCGATCACGGCCTGCAACTGCGCTTTCTCTTCTTCTTCCAGTTCCTGCAGCGGTGCGCGCACCGGGCCTGCTTTCAGGCCTGCAAGTTCAGAACCGTATTTAATCGACTGCACAAATTTGCCGCCATCAAGGAAGTTCATCAGTGGCATCATCGCAGCCATGATCTTACGTCCTTTATCGAAATCTTTTTCCACGACGCAGGCGTTGTACAACGCGACGTGCTCACGTGGAATGAAGTTAGAGCCCGCACACACCCAGCTACGCGCGCCCCAGGCGAAGAATTCCAGCGCCTGATCATCCCAACCACAAGAAAGCGCGATGTTCGGGAATTGACAGGCCAGCAGATGCAGATTGTTGAAGTCGCCTGAACTCTCTTTAATCGCCACCACATTTTTCGAACGGCTCACTTCGCGGAAGTAAGTTTCTCCCATGGAGATGCCCATACGGCCCGGATAGTTGTACAGCATGATCGGCAACTGAGCGGCTTTGTCGACGGTCAGCGCATGGTGGGCGTTTTCCAGTTCAGTTGGCAGCGCATACGGCGGTGACGTCACCAGAATGGCATCGGCTTTATGCTCACGAGCGTGGGTTGCAAAAGCCACCGCGTCTTCAGTGCGAATCGCGCCAGTACCGACAATCAGTGGCAGACGGTTGCCAATCACTTTACGTGCATGTTCAACCAGAGACAGACGCTCTTCCGCGCTTTGTGCATAATACTCACCGGTTGATCCACCGATGATAATGCCGTGCACGCGCGCTTCGATCAGCGATTCGAGGACGTTGGCGAACGCCGCGAAATCAATGCTGCCATCTGCTGCGTAAGGGGTAATTGCCGGGGTGTAGATACCTTCAAATGTCATCACGAAATCTCCAGGTGAATTCAGGACCAAATGCAACGCCGTATGGTTGCGTTTGTTAACAATTTGCATATCGCATGGAGAGAGGTCAATCGGGATAAGTTTTTTGTATACGTGAAAAATACAAAGGAAATACTATCAGATGGAACATTCCTACCAAGGATTAAATTATATTCCCTATTAATCAACAATTTAAATTATTTTTAGTGACGTAATAATTTTCTAAATGAATTCAGATAACGATCACATTCCACAACTATCGTCCCCTTTGACGTATTTACACTGCGCGTCAGGCGGCATAGTTTTATGCTGGTTTTAACCTGAATTTAACAGGTAAGCTTGCACCGGCATTTCAGGTGAACATTGTGTAGAAGAGGTAGCGGGTGATGCCCCAAAAGAAAGCGACGCTCATAGGTTTGATTGCCATCCTGTTATGGAGCGCGATTGTTGGATTGATCAAAAGTGTTAGCGAAGGCTTCGGTCCGATCGCTGGGGCGGCATTGATCTACAGCTGTAGTGCCATATTGCTGCTGTTCAGCGTGGGATTTCCCAACCTGAAAAAATTTCCCCGCCGCTATGTGATTATCGGCAGCGTGCTGTTTGTCTGCTACGAACTTTGCCTTTCGCTTTCACTCGGGTTTACCCATAGCGGACGGCAAGCGATTGAAGTGGGCATGGTGAATTATCTATGGCCAAGTATGACGATTGTGCTGGCGGTGATTGTTAACCGGCAAAAAGTCAGCCCGCTGATTATTCCGGGCGTGATTTTAGCCGTGGCAGGAATATGCCGCGTACTGGGTGGTGATCAAGGGTTTTCGCTCAGTGAGATGACGAACAATATAATGGAAAACCCGCTGAGCTATGGTCTGGCATTTACCGGCGCCATCATTTGGGCCATTTATTGCGTGGTCACCAAAAGAATAGCGAACGGTAATAACGGTATTACGCTGTTCTTTGTTTTAACAGCATTAACATTATGGGTTAAATACCTCATTTCGCCGCAACCCGAATTTGCACCCTCTTTTAATACGTGGATTTCACTGGCGCTGGCGGCGATGGCAATGGGATTCGGTTACGCGGCGTGGAACGTCGGAATTTTGCATGGCAATGTGACGGTATTAGCCGCCGCCTCTTACTTTATCCCGATCATTTCGTCGATTTTAGCGGCCTTTATTCTCAGTTCGCACCTTACCCTGTCGTTTTGGCAAGGCACGGCGATGGTCAGTCTTGGGTCGTTAGTCTGCTGGTGGTCAACACGTACCGTGGTTACCAAAAGTGTCAGCAGTAAGATTTCTGAATAACGCTTCGGGAGGCATGGTCGCCTCCCGCAAAAAAGCCACATCAAAATGATAAAGCTCTCAGTTGTATTTATCCGACTATCCTGCACCGGAGGAAATGATATATGAAACAATCCCGCTAGCGTTATCGATGCACTTCTTTTTTAATTTCTGTTCTGAATAACATTTTAATCACCGCTACAGGTTTAAATTTATCTGGCGTCCTGATGATGTTAAGCACCCATCGCAGATTGTGCTTAATTCAGTCGCATTGGCGTAGTGAAGTTCCCTCACGCCGAAAAGAAACAGGAGTAAAACATGTCAAATAACATGTCTGTTGAAGATGTTCCTATCAGCCGTTTCCACCGCTTATTAACGGTGCGCTCAGGCGGCGGCTCTTTCGTCGATGGCTATGTGCTCAGTATTATTGGTATAGCCATGACGAAAGTGTCGCCGGCCTTGGGTCTCAGCCCATTATGGGAAGGTCTGATTGCGGCTTCTGCCCTGATCGGGATTTTCTTTGGTGGCTTCATGGGTGGCGTACTGACCGATCGCCTGGGTCGCCGCATGATCTACTTCGTCGGCCCAACCCTCTTTATTGTCTGTTCGCTGGCGCAGTTCTGGGTGCAAAGCGGAGAAACGCTCTTTGCCTTACGCTTTATGACGGGCGTCGCAGTGGGCATTGAATACCCGGTTGCTACCGCTTTTCTGGTTGAGTTTATGCCGAAGAAGTCGCGCGGCCCCTGCCTCGCCACGCTCACCATTCTGTGGTTTGCCGGGGCGGCAACCGCGTATCTGGTGGGTGAAGCTTTGCTGAATTTTGGCGGTGTAGAAGCATGGCGTTATACGTTGGCGAGCACGGCAGTCATCGGCGCGCTGCTCTTCATTGTCAGAATGGGCACACCTGAATCACCGCGCTGGCTGATTAGCAAAGGACGACATCAGGAAGCAGAAGCCGTTATCCGCCGCGTCTATGGCGACCGCTTTAGTCTAAAGAACCTGCCCCCACAACCTGAAAACAATCACCTGTCATTCGGTAGCTTGCTGCATTCCGGTTATGGCAAACGCATGGCATTTGTGACCATTTTCTGGACCTGCTCGGTTATTCCGGTGTTCGCCGTTTACGCCTTTGCACCCAAAGTTTTGCAGGCGCTACATCTCAGTGGTGACTGGGCATCTTACGGTTCCATCGCCATTACCTTGCTGTTCGTGGTGGGCTGCATGATCGGCACGCGTTTGGTGAACTCACTGGGACGCCGTAAGTTGCTGTTGCACAGTTTCTTGTGGTCAGGTCTGGCACTGCTGTTACTCGGTGCCTTGCGTGATGGCCCTTCAATGATCATCCTGCTGATGTTTGGTGCTTACGCCCTGTTTATCGGCGGCGCGCAGGTGCTGCAGCTGGTCTATCCAAATGAGATCTTCCCGACTGAAATTCGCGCCGGAGCCGTCGGCATTGGCACCTCAATGTCGCGCATTGGCGCGGCGGTTGGGACATATCTGGTACCGATCTCACTGCAAACCATCGGCATTGGTTCCACGATGTACATTGCTGCAGGCATTACGTTTATCGGCCTGATCGTGTCGTGGTTCCTGGCACCAGAAACCGCATCGCGCAATCTGGATGATGCGGCCTCACTGGAGGAAGAAAGCCCAGCGCCATCCGTTTCTGGCAAACTCTCTAAGCATTCGCACTAAGTAAAAAGGGGCCATTTCGGCCCCTACTCCTTAACCAATCTCTCCACCACACGCCGCCGTTTACGAAACGAGCTGGGCGTTTCGCCATACTGCTTACGGAACCAGGCAATCAAATGTGAAGCATCGGCAAATCCTGTCGCAGTGGCAATCGCATTGATGCTGTTGCTGGAGTCCGCCATCAACTTGCGCGCCAGCTCCAGCCGCATACGTCGCCAGTAGACAGCCGCCGAGTAACCGGTGCATTTGGTGAAAATCAAATTGAGCTGGCGGAAAGTGACGCCTGCGAATTCGGCTACATCGGCCAGCGGAACCGGCGAATCGAGGTGATGTTTCATAAATTCGATGACCTTATTCACCAGCTCGTTTTCATACACATCCGGCTCGTTAAGCGTGTTCTTTTGCTGTGTCTTTTTGACCGGTGCAGCGGGCTCTTCCACCAGTAAATACTTTAAGACCTTCTGTGAACGCACCAGCCCACAATGCTGGCGGATCAGATCGGCAGCGAGATCGATCGCCGTGCCGCCGGGGCAGGAAATGATGCCGCCATCCTTGATATAGGTCTTGTCGATGACCGGAATCGCTTTCGGGAATCGCAGACGAAATTCATCACGCGTGGTGAAATGAATGGCGCAATGCCGCCCATCCAGCAGGCCTGCGTTGCCAGCGACAAAGGCGCCGCTACACAGCGTGATGATGGGAATATTACGCGCATGCAAGTCGCGAAGTGCCTGTAACAGCCACGGTGGCGACTGGCGTGTTTCTTCCAGTAAGCCTCCCGCCACCACAAAGTAATCCCAGTTCTTGCTGAAATCGAGGTCAGCCGTAGGCGAAACCGGTAGTCCGCAGCTGGCTGTGATTGGCTGGTTATCACAAGTCATCCATTCCCAGCGACAAAAGATCTGGCGACTGGTAAACGATTCGTCTGCCGCAAAACGCAGTGACTCTACCAGCCCCGCGACGGAGGCCAGGGTAAAACTTTTCATCAGCAAAAAGCCGATGGTGAGATCCGGTTTCGGTTCGCCAGGTTGCTCGGCGAAAGCTGTTTGCGGCATGTTATTCAGGTTCCTGCAATCCACCCAGTTTGCTTAATAAGCGCTTCAGATCGGCGATATCCTGGCTGTTGAGGCCGGTGGTGATCATCTTCTCCGCGCTTTTTGCCTGCTCAATCATACGATTCAGCATCACTTCCCCTTCTGCGGTCATCGACACCAGTTTACGACGACGGTTGTTCACATCTGTCACTACATTCAGCAAACCGCTTTTATTCATGCGATCAATAACATAGGTGCCGGTAGCTTTATCAAACCCGGCACGCTGCCCCAGCGTTTGCTGATCACAGGCTGACTCTTCAGCCAGTACCACCAGAATCGCGTATTGCACGGCTGACAGGCCGGTATCCACACATTGAGACCAACAAAAAGTCGAGTGTTGTCCGGCACGCCGTACAAGGTGCATTAACGAACAATCGCCGTGCGGCCACAAGGGGGCGGCAAGAATTAAGTCAGGATTTTGTGACATCGGTGCACTTGACTCCTTAAATCGTCAAACTTATAGTTCGAACACAAACAGTTTGAACTTAAACTATATAATAATTCGGGATACATATGAAGCTAGTTATCGGGATGACTGGCGCAACGGGTGCAGCAATCGGCGTCCGCGTGCTGTCTGCGTTGCGTGAACTTGAAGTCGAAACCCATTTAGTCATCTCCAAATGGGCGCGCGCCACCATCCAAATGGAAACACCTTACAGTGTACAGGAGGTCGCTGCTCTCGCGACCAGGACTTACAGCGAACACGATCAGGCGGCGGCTATCTCCAGCGGATCATTTCGCGTGGATGGCATGATCGTGGTGCCGTGCAGCATGAAAACCCTGGCGGGTATCCGCAGCGGTTATGGCGATGGACTGATTACGCGCGCTGCTGACGTGACGCTCAAGGAGCAACGCAAGCTGGTGCTGGTGCCACGTGAAGCGCCGCTCAACGCCATTCATCTGGAAAACATGCTGGCGCTCACTCGCGCGGGCGCGTTGATGCTGCCGCCAATGCCTGCTTTCTACAACAACCCGCAGTCCGTTGACGACATCATTAACCACACCGTTTCTCGCATTCTTGATCAGTTCGGCCTGGATAACGACATTACCCATCGCTGGACGGGTCCACGTTCTACCCTGGCTTAAGGAGAGCCTGATGAAATATTACGGCGATTTACGCAGCTTTATCACTGCCCTCGATGAAATGGGCGACATCATGCATGTGCAGCGTGAAGTGGATGGTGATTTCGAACCCAGCGCCATCACGCGCCGCAGCTATGAAATCCAGTCACCTGCGCCGCTGTTTCACAAGGTCGCCGGTGTCGCGCCGGGCTTTCGTCTGTTTGGTGCGCCTGCGGCATTATCGTCGCGCAGCGATATGCCCTACGCACGCGTCGCGATGTCACTGGGCTTAGCCCCTGAGTCCAGCGGCCCGGAGATTATCGAAGCTCTGTCCGCTGCCCGCTTTAAACCCGGTATTCCGCCTGTCCGCGTTGAGTCTGCTCAGGCAGAGTGCCAGCAAAATATTTTACGTGGCGATGCGGCAAATCTTGACCGCTTCCCTATCCCGTTCGCTCATGACAAAGACGGTGGTCGTTACGCCAACACCTGGGGCACGCTGATTGTGAAAACCCCGGATGGAAAATGGGTCAACTGGTCTATTGCCCGCGTGATGAAGGTGGATGGCAAGCGCATGGTTGGTCTGATTGTACCAAGTCAGCATATTGGTCAGATCTGGACGCAGTGGGTAGCACGCGGTGAGCCGATGCCTTATGCCCTGGTGCAAGGTCCTGCTCCGGCGATCTCATGTGTGTCCGGGATTCCGATCCCAGCCCACGCGGATGAAGCCGATTACATTGGTACACTTGCGGGAGAGCCGGTGCCGGTTGTGAAAGCCATTAGTCTCGATCTTGATGTACCGGCAACAGCCGAAATTGTGATTGAAGGCCATGTCTCGATTGAGCGCGATTGTCAGGAAGGTCCCTACGGCGAGTACGGCGGCTATCTGGGCGAAGGCTCTTCGGCTCAGCCTACTTTCCACGTGGAAACCATTACCCATCGCGACGATCCGATCTGGCCGATGTCGATCACTGGTCGCCCCACCGATGAATCGCACACCTTGTGGGCAATGGGCTTAGCGGCGGATGCACTGACTTATCTGCGTGAAGCGGAATTGCCGATCAAAACCACCTGGATTCCGGAAGATTCCACCGTGCACTGGTTGCTGGTGGTTATGCCAGAAAACTGGCGCGAACTGCTGCCGGGTGTCAGCAGTGAAGAGTTGGCCCAACGCATTGGTGAAGTGCTGTTCAAAACCGATGCGATGGTATTTATCCCGAAAGTATATGTCGTGGATAATGACTTTGATCCCACCAACCTGCGCGAAGTGGTCTGGGCATTGTCAACGCGCGTGCACCCGGTAGGCCGTCGTGCCGTATTTGATGACCAGCGTGTGATCCGCCTGCCGCAGTGCTATGACGAGGACGAGTACGTTGCCGCTAAAGGCGCCAAAGTCGTGTTTGACACCTTACAGACTAAGCGCCATTTGCATGCTTCGTTCGCGCAAGGCTATCCGGAAGAAGTACGTCAGCGCATTCTGGATAACTGGCCGGAATAAATAATACACACCAACCGTAGCGGCCACATTTATTGCGCATCTTCCAGTGCCACCCTGGCTTTGAATACGCGTGATAAATCACGCCGCTACGGTGCTCAACGCCTCTTCTACTCATGAAACGTAGCGACGCAATATATTGCCAGTATTGACGTCTCATGCATGCGCTAAGAGCCGCGCCGCTAGCGCATAAACATCTTGCGATACATCGATGGCGTCATGCCCGTCACCTTAACAAAAGCCCGTCGTAGAACATCGTTACTGCGGTAACCACAGGCGGCCGGAATGGCTTTCAGCGGCATTGATCCTGCTTCCAGCAACTTACGCGCTTGATCAATTCGCGCATTCTCCAGCCAATTGCCCGCCTGTACATCCATATGCTGACGGAAAAGCCTCGCTAAATGCCGTGTGCTAATTTGCATATGAGCGGCAAGATCATCGAGTGAACTCACCTGCGCCAGATTAGCCAAAGCCCATCTCTGCATCTCCTGAAACGCACTGCGCCCACCCAGCGAAAGTGGTTGTTTGCGAACAAAATGCCCTTGATTCACTGGCCGTTGAAAGAACATCACCAAATTGGCAGCGATATCCTGAGCCAATTCGCGCCCCAAATCTTCTTCCACCAACCTCAGAGCAAGATCGAGCCCCGACGTGACGCCAGCGGCGGTACGCAATCGTCCATCTGCGATATAAAGCGCATCGGCCTCTACCTGCGCATCCGGTACCTGTTCCATCAGTGCGTCAGCGCAGGCCCAATGGGTCGTCACTTTTTTACCACTCAGCAACCCGGTTTGTGCCAGCAGCAGCGCACCGGTACAAATCGAGCCAAAGCGCTGGCTGTGATGGCATAGCTCAATCAGACGAGCGGTTTGCTGCGAAGTTAGCTGCATATCCCGCGCCTCAGGTGCCCCCGCGATCAGAAACGTGTCAGTTTGATGGATATCGTGCAGTGTGATATCCGCCATCAGGCGCACGCCCGAGGAACAACGAATATGTTCCCCTTCCAGTGACATGACTTGCAGCTGGTAAACGGCACGATTGAGCAGTCGGTTAGCTTCGGCAAACACATCCAACGGTCCAGAGACATCGAGCAATTGCGCCCCCGGCACCGCTAAAATCGCAAGATGGTGATTCATGCGCTATTCCCGTCTGTAAAAGTCTTAATGTCTTAAAAGGTCGCCAAAAGCTTATTTAAGACATTCTGCCTCGGCATTAAGCTGGTTGCAACTTAACCGAGCGGAGAACCTCCCATGAAATTTTCCATTAACGGCATCACTATTCCCGATACTGCAATGACCCGTGACGCGACGACGTTCGTCCGTGATACCGAATGCGATTTGCTGTTTCACCACTCCAGCCGCGTCTATTACTGGGGCGCACTCGCAGGACGCCGCTTAGATCTTAAGGTGGATGCTGAGCTGCTTTATGTCGGCTGTATGTTCCATGATGTTGGCCTGACGCACCAACACTGCAGCTGCGACAAACGCTTTGAGGTGGATGGCGCCAATGCGGCGCGCGATTTCTTGCAACAGTATGGTGTAGAACAGGCCGATATCTATAAAGTCTGGACCGCGATTGCGCTGCATACCACCCCGGGCATTCCGCAATTTATGGCCCCGGAAATTGCATTAGTCACCGCTGGCGTGGAAATGGATGTATTGGGCATCAACTATGATCACTTCAGCGATGCGGAGCGTGAAGCCGTGGTAGAACAGCATCCACGCCCAGCCCAATTTAAGGAGGAGATTATTCAGGCTTTCTACGATGGGATTAAAAACAAGCCTGATACCACCTTCGGCAATGTTAAAGCCGATGTCATTGCCGATAAGCAGCCTGGTTTTTCACCAATGAATTTTTGTCGCGTCATCCGTCAGTCTCGCTGGGTGGGATGAGTGGGCTGGCGCAGCGAACTCGCGCTGCGCCATACTTCGTTGTTCGCCGAAGCATCTTCATCTCCACTCGCTACACTGCTACCATCACTGACTGATGGAGCTGAACCATGATTGCTGTCCTGTTTGAAGCACGCACCCAACCTGAGCACCAAGCCCGCTATCTTGAACTCGCCGCACAACTGAAATCTCAACTTACCCATTTGCCTGGGTTTATTTCAGTAGAGCGATTTTCAAGCCTCAACGATCCTGGAAAGATCCTGTCCCTCTCCTACTGGGAAAACGAAGAGGCCGTGCTGGCATGGAAGAGAAATATCTCGCACCAAAAGGCTCAACAGGAAGGTCGAAACAGCTTGTTTTCTTTCTACCACATCCGTATCGCCGCTGTACTGCGGGAATACGCGCACGAGGCAAGCCAACATGTTTGATATTCACGTGATGCTCAATAATGTCCCAGGCGAGTTAGCCGCATTAGGTTTGACCCTTGGCAAGCATGGTGTAGGACTTGAAGGAGGCGGCGTGTTCACGGTGGGTGAACAAAGTCACGCGCATTTTTTAGTTGTGCAAGGGGAGCAAGCCAGACAAGTGCTAATGGCGGCCGGTTTTCAGGTGGTTTCAGTACAACAGCCGCTGATCCGCAAGCTGAAACAGGATCGACCAGGACAGCTTGGCGAAATTGCTGACGTGCTAGCACGCAATGGCGTTAACATTCAGCTTCAATACAGTGACCACAACAACCAGTTGATCCTGATTACCGATAATCCTGAACGTGCAGCAGAGGTAACCACCGCATGGCAAGCCGTAGCAGCCCCATAATCACCAATGAGACGGCGGAACAAGGCTTGCAGCAGGCGATGTCTGCTGTGGCTGCCGCTCTGGCCGACCCTTCGCGTGTCAGCATTTTGTGCGCGCTGATGGATGGCCGTGCCTGGACAGCCACAGAATTAAGCGGCGTCGCCGATATCGCCGCCTCCACCACCAGCGGACATCTGGGCAAACTACTGGATGCCCGCCTTGTCACGTGTTTATCTCAGGGCCGCCATCGCTATTTCCGTTTGGCGGGCAGCGATATTGCGCACCTGCTTGAAACCCTTATGGGGGTATCGATGCAGCCACAGCGAGCACTGGTTTCCGCTACACCCAGCCATCTGCGCCATGCCCGCACCTGTTATGATCATTTGGCAGGTGAACTGGCGGTTGAGATATACAGTTTTATGCAAGAAAACGAGTGGGTTGTTGCCGACGGTAGTGCTCTTACCCCCTTAGGCCGGCAGCAGTTAGAGAGCATCGGCATGCAGCGAAATCTTCGTAGTAAACGTAAACCTTGTTGTGCCTGCCTCGACTGGAGTGAACGCCGCATGCATCTCGGTGGCGCAGCGGGAGCCGCGCTTCTTAGTCTGCTAATTGATAAACAATGGCTAAGCCGCACGGCAGGCTATCGAGAGATAAATGTCACACCAGCCGGAAAAAAGGCGCTCCAGCGCCTATTTTGTGTGCAGCTGTAAACATCAAAATAACACTCTCGTCACAAATATAACCTTTATCAAATCAGCAAAATTTAATCATCGATCATTTTCTGTACTGGCCACTTATCGTTGCTAATATAGTGACGCAACACACAGCAATGCGTTGCCTACGAGAATTTTTTCCTTGCTTTAATTACCCCGCCCGCTTAGCGGGCTTTTTTTTGTCCATGTATGCCCCATCCCAATAGCAGAGGCAGATGTTGAGTCAATAAAATGAGCGTTTCCTCTCATTAAGAAACGCTTGCTCTGCCGGCGTTGATGGGCGATTTAGGCGCTGATTACGATGTGGATAGCGACCAAACACTTCAATAATCTGCCGATGCTCTAACTCACTCTGATAGTAAGACGATCCTTTCAGCGCATCGAACAACACTTCGGCTTGTTGATGGATAACACGAGACTCGGCATGCATCCAGGGCATCAAGAGAAAGCCTTTTTCATCCAGGTTCAGTGACGCATAGCCCGGAATTTTCACCGCTTCCTGCGCGAGCAATAGCGCCATGCCATCCTGCTGCCAGGCGAGTGCACTGTCCCGGTGAAGATTGCGGGAGAATTGATCCAGCACGATGATTTCTGCCAATCGTCCCCGAATGTCTTTCCGCCAGGCCGATAGCTCACCGCGACGAGCCGCTTCCCAGCTATCATAAAAACCATCTCGTATCGCTTCATCAAACCCGTCATTCTGTTTGAACCAATAGCTTTCATGGTGCGCGTTAAACCAGAATGCCAATACGGTTTCATACTCCATTCTCTTCCCCACAGATAATTCCCCTAATCACCATCAAGGTTAGGCTAAAATCGTGGTGGTTATCTGTTAGACTCGCGCGGGCGCAGTATGGATAAGGAAACCACTGAGGTGAATGCATGAGTAATCAACTGGATGAGCGACTACAAACCGAGCTGGATAGAATCAACGTAGAAGAGCAGCGTAATGACCGCCCCTACTTTGATATCTCCTTTATCAAAAATTATCCCGGTTTATTCAGCCTGATGTGGATACTGTTTGTTCTTACCATGGCGCTGCTGTTGTACTCCGACTCTTTCGGCACCATCGAATATGTGGTTTGCATTCTGATTTTTGCGGTGTGTAATTTCTTCTTCTTCTTCCATGTCAATCCGTCGTACAAAGCGAAGGATATCGATAAAGGGGCCTGGAAGAATTGCTACACCGGTGACTGGTATATGGAAGTCCATGTCCGGGACGCTTTTGTCGATGAACTGCTGGGCAGCGCCATTCTGACCGAGAGTGAAAAAACACGGCTAAACGAGATGCGCGCCAGGAAAGGTTATCTGTACTTTGCTGATATCTATCGTTTAAGGCATTAAACCCTCACAGCGCGCCGCTCCCACGACGCGCTTTCCATGCTATTTCACCACCGGATGCTTAGCAAACTGCAGCGCCTGCATAAATTTGTCATCCAGATGCAGATGCTGCCGCACCAAATCTGCTGGTGTACTGGCTAACCATTGGTTCAATGAAATATCCGCGTAGTAATCGCTTTTAAATAATTCTAAAAACCGCAGCGGCTTATCACCGATATTTTCAATGTAATGCCCCATGGCGAAAGGAACATAGCCAACATCACCCGCGCGGAAATCGAAGGTCCGAGCCTGCCCCGATGAGGCAAACACGCCCATGCGCCCTTCTCCTTCCAGATAGTATTGCCACTCATCGTTGTTTGGATGCCAATGCAATTCCCGCATAGCGCCGGGCTCAAGTTCCACCAATGCAGCGGCGACGGTTTTTGATATGGGGAAATTACTGGTGTCGGTAATGCGTACAGTGCCACCCGGCAGGGTAATCGGTTTTTGCGCCAGCATTTTATGCGAGAAATTCAGCACAGATTTCACGCCACCTTTCACAGCTGCAGAAGCCCCGCCCTCCGGCGCTTTCCCGGCAAAAATATACTCGTCGGCCGGTGATGGCAGCGTGTTGAAAACGTCCGCTGATACGCCAAAATTTTTGGCGAGCACTTCAGGCGGAATGTGTTTAAACCAGTCGCTAAGCAGGAAAGTGCTGTCCTCATCAAAGTTACCGTTATCAAAGGCCAGTAAAAACTCGCAGCCGTCGGGACCGAGCCCCTGGATAGAGTGCGGCACACCGGGCGGGAAATACCATAAGTCACCGACGCCAACATCATCCACAAACCACCCACCTTGGGTGTCCAGTGCAGTGATACGTGCATTGCCATAGAGCATGTACGCCCACTCGCCCTCTTTATGCCAGTGCAGTTCACGAATGCCGCCATTATCAAGCCGCATATCTACACCAGCGATGGTAGTGGAAATCCCTAATTCGCGTTGTGTCACCTGCCGCGTCCAACCTCCGCTGCCTTTGCGTACATGCGCATCGCTAAAAGAGAAGCGCAGATTCGGTAATGTACCGCTGTCTGTTGCGGGTGGATCGACAATATCGGGATTGAGCCCCTCACGGATAGGATCGTGTGGACCGGGGTCGCGGGGATGGCGGGGATCGTTTGCTGGGTAAGTGGCCACTGTTGCCTCGTGGGCATGAACTTTACCCGCTGCCAGCGCCACGGTGCCACCCGCTGCAAATGCCATGAAGGTTCGACGAGATAAGTTTTCTAATTTCATACCTGCTGTTTCCTCAGTTTCTTATGGTCTTAAAAGAGCTCATTAACCATAGTGAAACTGTGGCATTGCGATGTAACAGCGTGCTGGTCGTTTCAAATCAAGGATTTAATCGAGGACAGAAACTAATCTCATCAACAGGTTAAAATAAACAAATTGTTGATTAAACATTGAGGTTCTGGCGCGCATCCAAATGAATAAAAGGCACGAAGAGGTTAACTCAGCCAAAAAACCATTAGAAAAAATTATCAAAAACCCATCATGAAGTTAATGAAATGTTACAAATGACAAGCAAATCGCTTATACCCACCTGCAATTTGATGAGGGTTAGCAGACAAACCACTGTTGTCTGCTCTGTGAATCTATTGTTGCCGCTGGAGGCATCGGGATAAATGGAAGCAGGGTTTTAGGATTGGAAAGCCAAACTTACTCATTGAGATGTTCTGGTTTTTCAGTTCTAAAACCTAAACCAATTAAACGACCGAACAGATGGCGCAAGAACGGGAAACGGCTGATCATCTCCGGCACCTTACTCGGCGTAGTGCGCTTACGTTTATGACTGCTCATTTTAATTTGCAGGAATTGCGTGGCAACGGTGGGAAACTGTCGGCGCTGTTGCACTTTCTGCAGGTCACGTAGTGTGACATGGCCTTTTTTCAATGGAAGAATCAGGCAATTGGCCGCTGCCACCGCATCCTGAATCGCCAGATTGACGCCAACGCCGCCAATCGGCGACATCGCATGGGCTGCATCACCAATGCACAGCACGCCGGGCTTCATCCACTGATCCA
The DNA here is from genome assembly GCF_037153115.1 of Pantoea sp. USMM079. Taxonomy (NCBI): domain Bacteria; kingdom Pseudomonadati; phylum Pseudomonadota; class Gammaproteobacteria; order Enterobacterales; family Erwiniaceae; genus Pantoea; species Pantoea sp. USMM079. Next base: position 70,478 of record NZ_JBBCKX010000023.1, on the reverse strand, counting down.
GCCGGTCGATGCGAATCGACAACAGCTTCAATTTGTCCCAACCGTCGAGCTCCTCCATGCGCTCAGCGCTGAAGGGTGCCACTTCAGCTATAGCCTGCTTTAGCGTCTCCAGGCCGGCAAGCTTTAATGCGTCAAACTGTCCTTTTTGGATGGTGTAGCCGCACTGCCAGTAGTCACCGCGATCAATCACAATGAAATTCTGCTTTGGCCCTTTGTGGCCCATACCCCATTCGGGATCGGTTCCCTGTTTGCCCAACCGGAACCACAGCACATCACGGGATGAGCCAAAGCTTTTACTCTGCAATCCGGCTTTGGCACGTACCTCCGAGTTACGCCCATCCGCGCCAATCACCAACGAGGTATGAATGATGCGCGTATCGTTACCCTGTAACGTTTTAACACCCGATACCATACCCTCTGCATAGATCAAATCATCAAAAACGGTGGATTGTAAGAGCGTGAAGCCGGGAAAAGCGGCCGCTTTGCTCGCGAGAAAATTGAGGAAATCCCATTGCGGCATAAAGGCAATAAAGCGGCACTGCACCGGCAAGCGCGAGAAATCAGCCATCGTGATCTCCTGACCGGCCACTTCTGCCTGTAATTTTTCGGCTCTCTGATGCGGTAAGGTCAGTAGCTCATCCAGCAGCCCGAGATGGCGCATGATCTCCAGCGTCGAGGGATGGATGGTATCGCCACGAAAATCGCGCAGGAAGTCGGGATGTTTTTCAATCACCACGACGCTTAATCCTGATCTCGCCAGTAAATAACCCAGCATTAATCCTGCTGGTCCGCCGCCGACAATACAACAGTCGGCGGTGAGTTCTGTTGGTTGCATCCTGACCTCAGCATAAAGCAATTGATGATAATCGTTATCATTTATATAGCATCGTGTTGAGGTTTAGGTGGGAATAAATGCCGCAGTATCTGTCAGTACATAACTGCATGCTGCCCGCAGACGCTAGTTGTGTGAGACCAAACCCAGCTCAATCAAGCTCTGGGCCGTCGCGATAATTGCCTGTTGGGGTGTGCGCGGCTGCCAGCCCAGCACAGACATCGCTTTCTCTACCGTGACGTTCATATCTACCCCCAACAATTTCACCATCCCAATCATCACTGGATTCTTATCTGCTGCAGCCCGCACACTCTCATCCGTGAGTTCGATCGTTGATACGCAGCGGGCGGCGTCACCCAGTGACGTTTTCAAGGTATGGGCTACCTCCACCAGACGCAAACTATGGCCCGAACTGGCAAGGAATCGCTCCCCCCTGGCTGCTGGGTGCTTCATAGCGATGACGTGTAAATCGGCGACATCCCGCACATCCACAAAACAGCTGTTGATATCAGGACAACCCGGCTGCCCTTCTAACATCTCTTTGATAATCCGGGTTGAGTGTGAGTAGTCTGCGCCCAGCACAGGTCCGAGTACAGCCACGGGATTGATAGCTGACAGCTCTAAACCCCGCCCCTCCTTCTCAATAAATGCCCAGGCTGCCCGTTCCGATAAGGTTTTGGAACGTTGATACGGCCATAAATCGCTGTCCAGGTTCGTCCAGTCCGTCTCCTTAAATGGGCGCGGGTAGTCCGCCGCGTGACCGACTCCGACCGCACCAAATGCCGACGTTAACACCACGCGTTTAACGCCTGCATCCCTCGCCGCCCGCAGAACGCGTAAATTTCCCTCAATCGCGGGGTTGATCCAATCGGCCTCGGTGGCCTGCTCACCGGATGGTGTAGGTGATGCGCCGTGCAACACATAAGTACAGCCTTGAGTGGCCGCATCCCAACCCTGATCGGCCATTAAATCTGCCACGACAAATGTCAGGTTTTCGCCTGGCTCTACACCTCCTTGCTGGAGATGTTGTCGCACTTCGTTCTCCCGCTGGGCTGAACGCACCGTCGTGCGCACTCTGTATCCCTGTTTAAGCAGGGAAATAATGCAATGTTGCGCGATAAAACCGGTACCACCCGTCACCAAAACGGTTTCTTTAGTCATGAAAAATGCCTCGCTGTTGTGATACTGAGCAGAGTAAACAGCCATGACCGGATTTTGAATGCTTGATAGTGCGTGTAAGTTGCGTGATAGTACGGAAATGCAAAACGACCCTTTTTCCGACATCCTGAAATTCGTCCACGCGGAATCCCTGGTGACGGGAGGCTTTAGCGCGGGCGGCCGCTGGGCGTTACGTTTCCCTGCGCCCGAGAAGATTAAGTTTTTCGCCGTCCTGAAAGGACAATGCTGGGTTCAGTTTGACGACGACACCAGGCCAATTCTGTTCTCAACCGGCGATGTTGGTTTACTGAGTGCAAAACGCGCCTTTGTGCTGTCCAGCGAGCCCGGCGTAGAGCCGGTTGATGCCATGAGTGTGTTTTTCGGTGCCGGAAAACCTCATGCACCCATTGGTGAAGGGGATGATTTTGCGCATATCGGTGGGCATGTCCTGCTGAATCCCACCAGTGGCCGTTTATTGACGCACGTTTTGCCGCCATGGATTCATGTCCCTGCCGCCTCTCCGCAAGCGGCCTCGTTCCGTTGGTTACTAGACCAGTTAGTACAAGAGCGTCGTACCACACAGCCGGGTTCGCAACTGGCCTCGTCACAGTTGGCGCAACTGCTGTTTATTCAGATTTTGCGTGCTCATCTGCAAACCTGTGATGCACTCCCCGCCAGTTGGCTGCGAGCCCTTGGCGATGCACGTCTTGCGCCTGCGCTGCAACTGATGCATGGCGATCCGGCAAGAAATTGGCATCTGGAAGAGTTGGCAAAAGCCTGCGCCATGTCACGCACCACCTTTGCTCAGCAGTTTCGAACTGTGGCGGGTGTGACACCGGTTGCCTATCTGACACAATGGCGCATGCGATTAGCCGAACGCGCCTTACGTGAGGAGTCCGATCAGGTGGCCGTGGTGGCGCAGTCGCTGGGTTACACTTCAGAAAGTGCCTTCAGCCATGCGTTTAAACGCGAGACGGGGATGTCGCCAAAAACGTGGCGACTGGCTGAACGTTCGATGGGATTAAAGGCGCCGCCGTAGCACGTAATCGCATGCGCAAGCATGTATCGCGGATCATGCAGGATATCGACAGCTTACCCAGTGAATACGTTTTGCAGAAACACTAAGTTAAGGCTGCGGCCTTGCATCAAGCTGAAGCTGCAAAAAGGTCAGGTCGAGCCATCGGCCAAATTTGCAGCCTACCTGATTTAATCTGCCGCCATCACTGAAACCCAGTTTCTTGTGCAGCGCGATTGAAGCGCTGTTCTCTGACTCAATCCCGGCAATCATCATATGTTTGCCCTGCTCGCGCGCCCGCTCAATCAAGGCGATCATCAGCATGCCGCCCACACCTTGGCCGCGCCCGTTTTTATGGACATAGACTGAATGTTCAACGGTATGACGGTAGCCGTCCCAGGGACGCCAGTCGCCATAGGAGGCGTAGCCAATGACGGCTTGCTCCTGAATCGCCACCAATACCGGAAACCCTGCGGCCTGGCGTGCAGCCATCCACTGGATGCGGTTAGCAATATCCACGGTATTCTCATTCCAAATCGCGGTGGTGTTGAGTACTGCGTCGTTGTAGATGTCCGCGATCGCCCCGGCATCGCTCTCTTCTGCTGCTCGTATTTGCATGATTTCCGCCTCGTCACTATAGTGGATGTTTCGTTTACTATTGTAGTTATCCATTATGTTAGATGAATTGTCCAGTAAAGAAGATGACATTAATGCGCGCATTGGTCGGAACATTAAAATCGAACGTGAGAAGCGCGGCTGGTCTTTAACCGACCTGGCAGAACAGTCCGGTGTTTCACGGGCGATGATCCATAAAATAGAACGGGGTGAGAGCAGCCCAACTGCGACGTCTCTCGCTCGCCTCGCCGGCTCGTTTGCTATGAGCATGTCGCAGCTCATCGCCCTCACGGAAGTTCAACCCGGGACGTTGCTGCGCCATGCACAACAACCCGTGTGGCAGGATCCGGAAACGGGCTACATTCGCCGCCATATTTCACCTGGCGATATCCCGTTGGATGTCGTGAGTGTAGAGCTCCCTCCGCACACTGACGTGCCAATGCCAGCGATTTCCTACCTTTCACGTCGTCAGTTGATCTGGGTGCTGGAAGGCACTTTGCGCTTTCAGGAGGGCGACAATCTGTTTGAAATGAACGTCGGTGATTGCCTGGAATTGGGCGATCCAACGGATTGCGTGTTTACCAATGCGACTGATGACATTTGTTGTTATGCGGTAATGGTGCTTAAAACCACTGTGTGAGCCCTAATGCGAAGAGACATATGCAGAAGCCTGCTGTGCAGGCGGCACCGCGAAATTGCGCTGCATGCGCTTGATCTCCTCCGCCGGTGGCAGACCGAACAGACGTTTGAATTCCCGGTTAAATTGGGATGCGCTTTCATAACCCACCGCAAGGCTCGCCGCCGCCGCTGTCATCTCCTGACGCACCATCAGCATTCGCGCCTGATGCAAGCGTACCGATTTTACGTATTGCATCGGTGACTGCTGGGTGATGGTTTTAAAATGCGCGCTGAAGGTTGGCACGCTCATGCCTGCTTCACCCGCCAACTGCGCCAGATTGAGCGTCTGGGCATAGCAGGCATGAATATGGCGCAGCGCTTTACCCACCTTGCCGAATTGCCCCTGCAACGTCAGCGCGGCACGCAGTGCCTGACCTTGTGCACCCGTCAACACACGATAATAGAGTTCACGCACCAGTGCGGGGCCGAGGATCTGTGCATCCAAAGGATGACTCAGGGCCGTCAGGAAACGTAGCACTGAATCACGGAGCGGCTGATCCATGGGACTCGACATCATGCTCTGCGCCGCTTTCGCCGTGAAAGGCACTTGCTGTTGCTCTAGTTCCAGCAACAATGCTGTCGCCACACTGAAATCAAGATGCATGTAGATCGCCAGCAACGGGTGTTCTGCGCTCGCCGCGGTTTCCATGGTAAAGGGAACCGGCACAGAAACCGCCAGATAATGTTGCTCATCGTAGAGGTAGATTTGATCGCCAAAGAAACCACGCTTAGTGCCCTGGCAGACAATCACAATACCGGGATCGTAAAGCACCGGCGTGCGCGCTAGTGGGCGATCTGAACGCAAAATACGCACATCAGAAAGTGCCGTCAGGTTGTAGCCCTCATGCGGCGCGAGCGATTTAAGCAATTCCACCGTACGTTGCTGTACCTCTGAATCTACCACCACTCCTCCTCACTCATAAGATTAGGCAATAAAAGCAGAAGATACGGCCTTATAGCGCTGACCTCCAGAGAATATTATGCATGCATCATTCATGTAGGGAGAAAAACGATGTCTACCTCTAAAACACTTTTGATTACTGGTGTAAGCAGCGGTTTCGGTCGTGCGCTGGCGTTGGAGGCCTTAGCCAAAGGTTATCGCGTGATCGGGACGGTGCGAAATGTAGAAGCTAAATTGGCATTTGAACAACTCCATCCGCAAAATGCGCTGGCGTTTGAACTCGATGTCACTCATTTCGCTGTTATTGATGACCTTATAGCCGACATTGAAGCTGATCAGGGTCCAATTGATGTTTTGGTCAATAACGCGGGTTATGGACACGAAGGGATTATGGAGGAGTCCTCGCTGGAGGAGATGCGCCACCAATTTGACGTTAATGTATTTGGTGCCGTGGCGATGATCAAAGCCGTATTGCCCTTCATGCGCCAACGGCGTCGCGGACATATTCTTAACATTACGTCGATGGGCGGATTTATCACCATGCCGGGCATTAGTTATTACTGTGGGAGTAAGTTTGCGCTGGAAGGTATTTCAGAAACCCTCAGTAAAGAACTTGCGCCCTTCAATATTCACGTCACCGCTGTTGCCCCCGGTTCATTCCGTACTGACTGGGCAGGCCGCTCAATGGTGCGAAGCGCGCGCAGCATCAGTGATTATGACGCTCTCTTTGATCCTATCCGTCAGGCAAGAGAAGCGAAAAGCGGCAAACAGCTTGGGGATCCACAGAAAGCGGCGCGCGCGATGCTGGCTATCATTGAGAGCGATAATCCGCCTGCACATTTGCTGCTCGGCAGCGATGCATTAAAGCTGGTGAAAGATAAACTTGTGGCGTTGAATGCAGAGATCGAGGCGTGGAAAACGCTGACACGTTCAACAGATGGTGATTAGTGACCTTTACAGGAATGTAATAGTAATTAGCACATTGGGGGTTCAAATAATTAATAAGGAACTTAAAGCCCCGATTCAGGGGCTTTGGTATTACTGAAGAACACTCAAACCTTTACGATCAATAATATTGAGCAAACGCAGCGCCGCGCCGTTTGGTTTTTTTTCTTCTCGTTCCCATTTAATAATCGTGGCGACTGACATTCCAACGCAAGCCGCCAGCATTGCTTGACTCAAGCCCAAACGCTCACGCAATTCTTTAATAGCCTGGCCCGACATCATAGGCAGAACAGGCAGTGCCGCTCGCAACTCGCGCAATCTTACCCTTGAATCGATTTTTTCTTTAAGATCATCAGAGACAACGCCAATTTCATTGAAATCATGTGCGATTTCCTGAAGATCTTTAAGGTGATTAACCATCACACTGCACCTCTCGCATTTTCCCCGCCCTAATCGCTCGTCTTGCTTGTTCAGTGGTGAGGTTGAATAACTCTTTGGCAACTTGCTTATAAAGTAGCAGTTCAGTTTCGGTCATTTCTCGTATTGTGCTTTTGACTGCTGACTTAGCATACCCATTTACAAAGAAGAGGTGCTTATCAATTTTGAAAGCAATGACAGCTCTGGCACCACTACTTTTACCTTTGGTTAAGGGAATGCGTTTCTTATATACCCCACCGCCTAAATTAGCTTCATATCGACCCGCGATAACTTCTAACGCTGCAATGCATAGCTTGCCGTCGTCAATCCCATCAGCTTTGGTATTTCTGTCGAATGGTTTTAAAACATAAATTGCCATGGTGTCTCCTGACTGTGATTCGATAAGGACGCTCCTTGTCCACACATGCAATATCTATAGTACTAAGTACCATAGGTTAACTCAATCTCTATCTTATTGGCCCAGACATCAAGTTTAAATGCCCTGAAAAGAGTGCTTTTACATAAGCATCTGTAATTAATAGACTAGCACTTTTTGCAAAAACAGCTCCCCTGATGGTTAACCTTATTCCTGTACAACAGGCTGTTCTTTGTATAACTTTAGTGGGCCTAGTGCTCATTAGTTAACCTGGAGGATGGAACCATGCGTCAGGGTAGAAACCTGCTATCAACGTCGGATGCGATTACGCGTTATTTTAATGAGGCTTCCCTGCCTTCTCAGCAGGAAATCCTGGGTAAAATCGTTGGGGAAATACTGCGCTCAGGCCGTTCACTGAGTCGCAAAACGATCTGCACCAAGCTGATTTGCCGATTGGAACAAGCCAACAGCCCGGAAGAAGAGTTGCATTACCAACAGTTAATTGGCCTGATGTTTACCTCCGAGCGATGATCCTGAGAACATGCGCGCCGACCTGACATCGGACAAAGTGGTTTCCGCCTCATAGGTTATTTCACGTTAGACTGAATCCACTTTGTTACCTGTCGCAGGTCTGTTGCGGTAACCAGAGAACGTGTATGAACAGAAGTAAAGATGAACGATTAACTGATATCGTCATGGGCGATGCCGTACTGCAGCTGCTGAAAAAAAAGGGGCCGGTGACGAACAGCGCCCTGCTCGATAAGCTTCGTATGATGGCGTCCGTTGAACCCGATGCTGGCCGCCAAAAAGCACTAAGCCGCGCCATGGCCGAAGTGAAGAACAACATGCAATCCGCTACTCAGCAAAGGATGGCACTCAAAGATACCAATAACGTCACACACATTTTTCGCAACCGCGATAATACTGGCAAAGACACACAGCATTGAAACCCGGGCCTCAAGGCACCCTCTTGTTAATGAAATTTTCATAACTTAAGGCTGCAATTTTAACCTATTGCAGCTTTTTTTTGTCGGGCGCTTCACTACGCTTTCAATTCACCATGCTGTTGCAGCTCATAATCGATAAAGGCCGTAATCATCGCACGGTAAACCTGCTCAATAATTTCTTCAGATAACCCCTGCGCTTTTGCCTGACCTCTCACTTTATCAATCACCTGTTGGACACGGTCGGGAGCGCGTACCGCTGCGCGGTCTTGTTTAAACTGTGCAGCGGCCTTAACACACTCTCCACGCCGGGCAATCAGTGCCACCAGTTGTTGATCCACTTGATCAATTTCTTCCCTGACTGCTGACCCTGACCTCAGTACCGCGCGCGCCCGCTGAATCCCGCACCCAGTAAAATACTTTGATAAACCTGTGTGCTGGATTCTCCCTCCTCATTCATCAAGCGCGAGATAAAAAAGGGGTAAAGAAAACGGGTGCAGGCATAAAAAATCAGACTACATCAACTGTATGCCAAAGCGCTTTAGCAACGTTGCCCACAGGACAAAAAGCACGATAGTTAACAGGCAACTCGCCACCAGCGTGGGCCAAAATCCCCAGCGCTGATAGAGAAATGGAAAGGCGACAAACATCGGCAGGGTTGGCACCACGTACCAGAAGGTATACCAGGCGTGGCTGGCGATCTTTGCCTGGCTCTGACCTTCCAGCTTCATCCAGATCAGCACCAATATCGTCACTAATGGCAGCGCCGCAATCAACCCTCCGAGACGGTCACTGCGTTTCGCCACTTCAGAAATCAGCACCACCATGCCCGCCGTGATGGCGTATTTTACGATGAGCCACAGCATGGTTTGCTCCTACTTCAGATATGAACGAATAACGCTGACAATCTCTTCCAAATCCTGAGTGCGCTCCGCTTCGGTGGCAGATTCATTCATCAGGTGCTCTTTGATATGCCCCTCCAGCAGTTCTGCCATTAGACCATTAACTGCCCCGCGTACCGCTGCTACCTGCTGCAACACTTTTAGGCACTCCTCACCCGATTCCAATGCGGTCTCGAGCGAAGCTGCCTGCCCTTTAATACGACGTACACGGGTTAACAGGCTTTTCTGATGCTTGAGTGTATGGCCCATTCTCGGCTCCTGTTGATCTTAATGTATACTGGGGTATAGTATATTTTCTTTGAATTTTTTGATTTTACGGCACTGCAATGCCGCTTTCAACTTATCACGACACGAGATGCACACCATGAATGATTTCGCTGCCCTGCTGAGTCAGGGCACGTCTGGCGCGTTGCTGTTTATCCCAAGCGCCATCTTGCTTGGGGCGTTGCACGGCCTGGAGCCGGGTCACTCTAAGACGATGATGGCGGCATTTATCGTCGCCATCCGTGGCAGTGTTCGCCAGGCGGTGATGCTGGGTCTGGCAGCCACTTTTTCCCACACTGCGGTGGTATGGCTGATTGCGATGGGCGGAATGTATATCAGTCGGCAGTTTACTGCCGAAGCTGCCGAACCCTGGCTGCAGCTGATTTCAGGCCTCATTATCATTGCAACAGCTGCCTGGATGTTCTGGCGTACCTGGTCTGAAGCACAAGCGTGGCGCCAGCACCACGATCATGACCATAAGCAGGATCATCATCATGAACATGGGAATCATCATGAGCACGGGCATCATCATGAACATGAGCATCATCATGAGCATGTGCATCATCATAAGCATCGGCATCATCATGAGCATGAGCATCATCATGGGCACGGGCATCATCATAAGCATCGGCATCATCATGAGCATGAGCATCATCATGGGCACGGGCATCATCATGAACACGGGCATCATCATGAACACGGACATCATGGCGAATTGGCCAGGTTCGCGGAAGGTTCTCAGGAATATCAGGATGCTCACGAGCGCGCGCACGCGGAAGACATACGCCGACGCTTTGATGGCCGTGAAATCAGCAATCTGCAAATTCTTCTCTTCGGCCTGACGGGGGGATTAATTCCCTGCCCCGCAGCGATCACGGTCCTCCTCCTCTGCCTGCAGGTGAAGCAGTTTAGTCTTGGTGCGGCGCTGGTGGTCTGCTTCAGCATCGGCCTGGCGCTTACGCTGGTGACCGTCGGCGTAGGTGCGGCGCTAAGTGTTAGGCATGTATCCCGTCGATGGAAAGGTTTCGCCGATATTGCACGCCGCGCACCTTACTTCTCTAGTGCCCTGATTGCCATCGTGGGCGTCTATATGATGTTCCATGGCTACAGTGGCCTCACCCAATAAGGAATTATTTCCATGTCTGTAAAATCGCCTTGTACTGATGTCTGTATTTTTGAGGGAAAAAATGGCTGGTGTCGTGCCTGTGGCCGTACGCGTAAAGAGGCACAGGAGTGGCGCAAAATGTCACCCTATCACCGCAAGGCGATTGAACGCGCATTGAAAGATCGTGTTGCGACGTTGCAAATAAAATAGTCAGGTGCTTTGTTCAATCATGCGCACCAGCTTATTCACTGCGGGAGTACGTTCGCGTTTACGATATAAGAACCAAATGGATGAAGGAATAACGGCTCCGGGTATTACGCGATAAGTGATGCCGGTTAATTTTAATTGAGTCACCAGAATAGCCGGTATTACCGCGACACCATTACCTAATGCGACATTGGCCAGCACTTCATTTAAACTGCCCGCCGACCAGCTACGACTCAGAATAAACCCACCACGCTGTGCAAAGGTCACGGTGCCAGACACTTGTTCAGGCAAAATAAAGGTTTCCCCTTTAAGTTGCGCAGGTTCGATGGGTTGTTCCTGCGCAACCAGCGGGTGGTTATCCGGCAGTGCCAATGCGAAGTGATCTTGCTCGACTTCAATGTATCCGACATCGGCAGGTAACGGCACAGGACCGCGCACAAAGGCAACATCAATAGTACGTTCACTGACCTGAGTGGCCAGTGTATCCATGACTGATTCACGTGCATTGATTGAGATATCAGGTGCGCTGGCACTAAAGCTCGTCAATAACCGGGTTAAAATGCCAGATAATAGTGCGGATGCCACATAGCCCACGCGGATATAACCGCGTTCGCCGCGAGCGGCACTACGTACTCGGGATTTGGCCTGCTCCGCATGTTGTAGAGTCTCACGCGCCTCCTGTTGGAAAATTTCTCCAATCTGCGTCAACTCGACTTTACGTTGAGTACGATAAAATAATGGCGCACCTAATTCTTCTTCCAATTGATTAATCTGCACCGACAGCGTCGGCGTGGATATATTAAGATTCTCAGCCGCCACGCCATAATGCAGCGTTTTTGCCAGTTCCAGAAAATAGCGTAGATGGCGTAATTCCACGTTTTACCTCCTACTTATCTTGTGTGATGAACATGTCGATCATTACCTGAAACGGAAACGCCAGCAATATAAATGTTGTTAGGTTTTGCCTAACAATAACTCCATTACTGTTTATTGAATGACTTCCGTGATGGATTCAAGCTGTAAAGCATTCACTACCTTGCTCGCGGGAGAAAAGATGTCCACTGCTACCATCGCGCTCGACCATCGCCATCTGAATCGTGTTTTACTCGTCGCCTCAACCGGTTGCGCATTGACGGTAATCGACACCAATATCGTCGGCGTTATGTTGCCAACCATCGCTAAAGGTCTGCATGCTTCTTTTGCAGACATGGAATGGGTCATTGGCGCTTACGTGCTGAGCTTTTCCTCACTCCTTTTGCCGGCAGGGTCGCTGGCAGACAAATTTGGCCGACGCCGACTCTTTCTCGGCGGCATTTTACTGTTTGCACTGGCCTCACTCGCCTGTGGCATGGCGACCAGCGTTTTGGCACTCAATATTGCCCGTGCGGTTCAGGGTATTGGCTCCGCATTTCTGCTGGCGCCAGCACTGGCAATTATCGCGCACAGCTTTCGCGATAGTCAGGCACGTAACCGGGCATGGGCGATTTGGGGCGGTGTGATGGGATTGACCATGGTGCTGGCACCGTTAGCCGGCGGCATGATCAGTACGTTGCTTGGCTGGCGCTGGACATTTTTTGTCAATATTCCTATTTGTGCCCTGCTGATGCTGGCCGTCACCCGCCACATTGAGGAATCCAGGCATGAACACGCGGGTAAACTCGATTTACCTGGCATCGCGCTGTTTATCGCAGGCATGTTCTGTTTGACCTGGGCATTAATATTAGCGCCGCAACATGGCTGGTTGAGCCGTGAAGTGGTGGGCAGATTGTGTCTCGGCGCGTTGTGGGTTGGCCTGTTTATCCGTGTGGAAAGTGGCAAAAGCAGGCCGATGTTGAATCTGCAACTTTTCCGCTCGTTCCCCTTTATTGGCGCAGTATTAGCGATGTTTGCTTACGCTGCCACCGCGCAAGTTATGACCTCATTACTGCCGCTGTTATTACAGAATGTTGAGGGAATGACGCCGTTAATGGCCGGAGCGGGTATGCTGCCTTTCGCTCTGGCAATGCTGCTGTTTCCTGTTGTGGCGCGCTGGCTCGGCAAACGCCTGCATGCCGCCACTTTACTGGCTCTTGGCCTGGTCACCGTCTCCTTTGGCAACATGATGATTGCGACTGCCGTGTACCAACACCATTTGCAGCTGACCCTGGCGGGTATGGCCCTACTCGGCAGTGGCGGTGGGCTGCTCAATGGCGAAACCCAAAAGGCGATTATGGCAACCGTACCGCCGCAGCAGGCAGGAATGGCATCGGGTATCAGCACAACAGCCCGATTTTCCGGCATTTTGTTAGGATTTGCCACGCTGGGCGCGATTCTGGCGGCCAGCACACAGTGGCAATTACAATCAGCGATGCTACACGCGCAGTTGCCCCTTCAACCCGGTTTTTGCGCGCAGGTTATCGCCGGCGATTTCCGCCATGCACTGGCGATGTATGACGCCGTTCATCAGGTCTCTTTACAACCACTCATCATTACCAGCTACGCCGATGGATTTGCCAGCATGTTGTTGTGTGCTGCCGCATTTGCCCTGTTTTCCGCCATCGTTGTGCTCTATTCGGCGCGTCAGCCAACGGCGTTAGCCCAGCGCTAATTTTCACGCGTGGGATCAACTGTCGCACGCACAACCCGTCCTTGTTGAGGAGCAATAATGAAGAAGTTACTGACCCTACTCTGCTTAAGCAGCCTGCCACTGTTTGCCCATGCGGCGGCGTTTTCGCTTAAGTCAGCAGACTTCGCCGATAACGGCGTGATGAAGAAAGCATTGGGTGGCAACGATAAGCACAACCTGTCTTGTAGCGGCGAAAACATCTCGCCCGCTCTCAACTGGTCCAATCCGCCCGCAGGCACTCAAAGTTATGTGCTACTGCTGACCGATCCGGCTGGCGCTAAGGGTTTGGGAGTGACACATATGCTGGCATACAACATTGATGCTACGCGCAAAGCATTCCAACAGGGTGAATTAAATAAGGGCGGAGATTTCAGCTATGGCACCAACTCACCTGGCACCCAAAGCTATTATGGCCCTTGCCCACCCGCTGGCGCGGGCTATCACCACTATAACTTTGTGATGGTGGCAACCGATCTTGCAAAAGGCAGCTTACCTGCAGGATTGAGTCACACTGAGTTAGTCGCAAAATTGAAAGGTCACGCGCTGGGTTCTGCTAGCCTGGTCGGGCGTTTAGAGAATTGATTGCAGCGGGTCGCCGGCCTGGCGACCCAATAAAATTAGTGTCGAATCGCACAACCACACTGCGACATTTCTCCCGGCACATATTTGCCGTGATGGGAGTGACGCACCTGCAACTCACCTTGCTGCCAGGCGTTGCCTGTATCAGCACGGTTTTCCAGTAAACGATTCAGTGCTTCGTTGACCAGCAAGTCACGACGCTGTGCCCAACTGGTCAGATGCCAGGTTGAGGCGCGGGCTTCATCCACATCATCAAAACCTACGACTGCCACGTGTGCGCCCTGGCCAAAATCGCGCACTGCCTGCAATGCACCAAAGGCCAGCACATCGCTTTCGCAGAACAGTGCATTAATGCGCTCCGCTGCACGGGTTTTCTTCAGGTAGGCCATCATGGTCTGATAAGCCAGTTCTCGATCGTTAGCCCCGGCCACCAGCTGAATGTTCAGCGTTTTATGTTCTGCCTCAAGGCTGGACACCAGGCCTGCCATTTGACGCGCGGGATCGGCCTGCTGCTGACTGTGCATAAAGCCAAAGCGTTGATGTCCTTGAGACAGTAACAATAACCCCATCTCGGCACCCGCATCGAAACCATCGGCAATCACGACCTCAGCACCTGCTTCACGGCTCTGGCTTAAATGCACCGTCGCCACGTCAGGCAGTAGTTTTGCTGCGGTATGCAATTCATCCTCAAACAGGCATGTCAGAAATACCAACCCCGCCAGCGGCAAAGATGCGGCATTCTGCAACATACGTTGATAGCTTTCTGCTGAATCGACATTCAGCAACAGCGTCACTAAACCACGCGCGTTTAACTGGCGCGTCATTTCATTCAGCATCGTGACGGTATTTGGGTTGGTGAATTCATCGCTGACGATGCCGATGATATTGGGATTAACGGCCATGAACGAGCTCTCCTGCAACTTAGCGTGCGGTCATTATTTTGTAGGTAACGTAAGACACTTCACGTTACCCGATTAAGTCGCTATCGCCAATCATCAGACTTGCTGTCTCTTCTGCATTTTTAACGTCGGGTCAGGGCCAGGCGAATTCCCATGCCAATGAATGTCATACCGACGATACGATCCAGCAGCTTTTGCAGCGTAATGTTGCGCGATACTGCACTCGCAGCACCGCCCGCCAGCAGGGCAAACGTCACATCAGTCATCAACCCAATCACCGCGTATGTTAGTCCCAACAGCAGGAAGGAACTCGCATGATAGTTACCCTCTACCACGACGAATTGTGGGAAGAACGAAATGAAAAACAATAACACTTTGGGATTAGTGATAGATGTAATAAAACCGCGTACTAAAAGATTACGTGTATTGGAGCGTGGCACCTGAGTCTGTGAGCGACATCCCTGTGGTTTGACAATAAATGTTTCCCACACCATCTTGCCACCTAAATAAATAAGATAAGCAGCCCCGATATATTTAATCGCTGTGAATAACATCGGCGAGGCGGTAATTAACGCCGTTAAGCCTATTGCACTGGCCAACGCATGAGTACAGCTGCCGAGCGCCACACCGCTCGCAGATATCACGCCGCTGCGTCGCCCATTGGCCACGCTTTGCCCGATCACATAAGCGAGGTCCGGCCCCGGCGTGATACACAGCAGGAATACCGAAATGAGGAACAGGGGGAAATGGATGATATCCAGCATGCTAACTCCTTGTTGACGTGGCGTTTGTTGTACAGAGCATGGCCACGTAATCCAATCTGATGACGATTTATTTTGAGACAAAGTAACGAAGGTAGAGCTGATACTCTTCGCTCATATTATCGGGCATATCATCAGTGGTGAAGAATGCCAATGACAACCCCTCACTTTTATCATTTATTAAACTACCATGCCATTTTTTTGACCAGTAAAGGGCGGTGACAACATTGATTTCATCGTTATTATTAAACGTAAAAGTAAATTCTTTGCCAGAAAAGACTTTCAAAAAATGAAGTTCATCGATATCAATATTCGTCTCTTCTTTCACTTCACGCACAGCGGTTTGTTCGAGGCTTTCACCCGGTTCCATCAACCCACCGGGTAGTCCCCAGCTTCCGTCTAATCGCTGTTGTAGTAAAATACGTTGCTTATCATCAAGGATGATGACGTTCGCTCCCGCAAGCAGCAACATACGATGTCCAACTAAGGTTCTCATCTCGCTGACATAGCTCATCATGCTCTCCATCCCGTTTAGAATTAAGAAAAAATAGCGTTAATTCATGACGATTTAGCAACGCCAATACACAATGCACTTCGCATCCGGTCATCCCTTCACCCTCATCAGAAGATCTGTTGGTGCTGTATTTACCCGAGCGTGATAGGTGGCAGCAAACATGCCAGCAAATGGTATTGGCGGGATTTGTACAGATTGATTCGTTCAACCCATATTGGGATCAAAACGGAAAAACATATCAAGATCACGATGGTTATCGAACCGTCATACAGTGTCAGCAGTGGCCGTAACCTCTCGCATGCCTGACCGCGACAGAAATGTGCAGGGCGCCGACGCGCCCTGCACATTACTCTTCGAGTAGAATCGAGAAACCGCCGTAAATCATTCTTTTGCCATCAAACGGCATGTTTTCGCCCATCTCTTTCATCCGCGGATCGGACATCATTTTCTGATTGGCCGCATCACGCACTTCACGTGAGGGATATTCAATCCAGCTGAACACCACTGTTTCTCCCTCTTCCGCTTTCACCGACCGATAAAAATCCGTGAGCTTGCCTTCAGGCACATCATCTGCCCAGCACTCCACGATGCGGGTGGCACCAAACTCCTTAAACAGCGGCGCTGCTTTGGCCGCCATGGCACGGTAATCCTCTTTATTAACTTCAGGCACCGCAACGACAAAACCATCTACGTACGACATAGGCTATTCCTCCGTCGTGCTGTACACGGCCGACAGTGACCGCAGAGTAAAGTGTACAAATGATGTTCAAATCATGAGCAACTGCAGCACTGAAACTGCGTGTTGTCTCGCAGATTCCTGCCTGCGGCCGAAATTGCGTTACACTGTGCACCTCGATAGTTACGCCATCAGGATAGTTATGCGCATCACCATTGATTCGGCCGATCAGCCGTTTATTCACCGTTTGCTCGGAGAAGAGATAGGGCAAGTGGATACCCAATCCAGCGACACGCGTTTACAACACGCCCTCGACATCGCTCGCCAGCAGAAAAATCACGAAGCGGAACTCGACTGGAAACGCAATGCGGTGTTTTTAGCGTTGTTTATTTTCCTCTATGCCGTCCTGGGCGCCTCGCTGACGCTGGATCTCACCGCACAAGCACCCAGCCACAAAAGTTTGGTGTATGCATTAGAAGCTGTCCCCGTGCTGATCGCCTTTTCCGGTCTGTTTGTCTCGTTGTTATTCCTGTTCTTCACCCGCAGCAGCGCGCGACGCCTGCGCAGTTGGGATCAAGGCATTTTTGTGCTGGAGAAATACGTTGGCACCAACCTCTATAAGCAAATCAATGAGATGGGCGCTCGCACCACCAACTATTCACAGTCAGCCATTAACGTTGCGCTTGCCCTGTTTATTTGTGTGACCTGGGTGGTGATGTACAACTACTTCACCTTTACCACCAGTGGCGTGATTGGCAGCGTGATTTCTTTGTTTATCACCACCATGACCTACGTGATACTCGATATTCAGTTGCTGAAGTCAGGCACCTCTATTGCGATTGATGAGCCACTGATTCCGGCTGACGAAGATAAAGAGAAGAAATAATCCCCTGCATCAGGTGGCCTAAGGGCCGCCTCGATATTTCTTGCCTATAATCATGCTGACATACCCTTTAATACGGATCAGGATCGATAAAGGAGCAGTAATGAAAATATGGCCCATCGCCGCACTTGCCGCGTTATCGTTAACGCTGGTTGCCTGTAAATCCCCGACGCCACCAAAAGGTGTCACGCCTATCAGCCCTTTTGATGCCAACCGCTATTTGGGCAAATGGTACGAAATCGCCCGACTGGATCACCGCTTTGAGCGCGGCAAAGATCATGTCACAGCCACTTATACTCAACGCAACGATGGCGGCATAAACGTGCTGAATCGTGGATATGATCCGTTGAAAAAAGAGTGGAGTGAGAGTGAGGGCAAGGCCTATTTCACCGGCAAATCGGATACCGCAGCGCTTAAAGTCTCCTTTTTTGGCCCGTTCTATGGCGGCTATAACGTGATCGCATTGGATGATGATTATCAATACGCGCTAGTGAGCGGTCCAAATCGGGGTTATTTATGGATCTTGTCGCGAGAGCCGAAGCTTCCGAATCAAGTGAAAAAACAGTACCTGGCTATCGCGCAAAGGCTGGGGTTTGATGTGGATAAGCTCATCTGGGTGGATCAAGGTTAAAACTGCACTCAGGAATGAAGTCATTCTACTTTCCATCCCTGTGTAGTTCAGCATAACCGGGCGTGAGATTCTGGTTATGCTGCAGCGTTGGGGTGGAGAATCTTCAATCGGCTTATGACCAATAACTTGCAGGCTTGCAACCTATCACGGGTTACCCCTTATTGGATGAGGAACACATCATTCCGTGAAAACTGTACATGAATGATTTATTTAAACGAATCCCTTATTTATTAATCATATAACCAGGCATGTTTATAATGCGCTTCTCTTCGCAATATTGCCCTTTCAAAAAACCTGCTAAAATACGTCATCGTCTATGATTTTATCAGTATAAAATATCTTTATCTGAAATTTCAAAGCTCTGATCATTCTGACTAATCAATCAACATGTTGAGTCAACCCTTCAGGCTGCTGTTCGCTTTTTTTTCATTATCGCATTGCCAGTGGTGAGGAAAAAATGAATGAAATAACAGAAGAATCCCCCAGAACAAATCTCAGATTATTATGGGGCTTACTGATTGTATTAACACTCATTTCGCTGCAGTGCCCAGCGAGCGAAATTAACCTATATTCCATCAACACGGGTTCCTACGTTTATCATCTGACCGGGAATCATGGGCAATACACTGAAAATTTTGAGAATAACTTCTTTTCGGTAGAAAGAAAATTGTCCGAAGATTCCACCTATAGCGTCCTGATCGGCACCATGAAAAACAGCTTTGACGATCGCTGTCTTGCGTTAGGGGTGAGAAAAGACTGGAAAACCTGGGATGATGGCTGGACCTTTAAAGGTATCTACGGCTACACCGGTGAGTTTTTTTTCGATGCCTTTAAGGATTGTGGCGATCACGGTTCCTATCACGACTTTAAAAAGGCCACCGGAATAGGATTCTCACCCTATATTTATCATGGCTTTCAATATAATTTCACACCCTATTTCGGCATTGAATCGGGGATTATTATCCCCTCGGTATTTGTTATCACCATTCAATGGAGCTTTAGATAAGCTCTGCACTTTTTATTCAAAGTGCTGTTTTTCAAGCCAATCGGCGATGACAGAAGTGAGTCGAACAGGTTGCTCAAGGGGCAACATATGGCCACTGTCACCGATAATTTCCATATCGCCCCCCAATAAAGTGACAATCTCTCGGGATTCTTCAAGACCGCGCAGGCCATCCCCTTCAGATGCAATAACCAATATTGGGCAACTCACCGGTTGCTGCGTGACACCACTGCGATCAAGCATGGCTTGTGTTCGAAAAACATTTGCACCGAGATGTTTCCCCATAACACGAATTTTATCAATTAGTTGAGCATCATTCCGTCGAGAGGGATGTAGCGATGGCTTCAGCACCGCCTGGCTAAAGCCATTAAAATCACCCATTAAGGCCGTTTGTGACGCCTTATCCAGTAACTCACGTTGTTCAGGAGGATCTTCACGGAGTGAAGTGGCAACCAAAACCATTCCTGCAGTACGCTCGGGAAAGGCTTCGGCGATGGCTCTTGCCACATAGCCTCCCAGTGAGAAACCGACCAAAATAAAGCGCGGCGGTAAGGTTGCCACGATATTGTCAGCATATTCGGTGATGCTTTCGCCGTGGCTCAAGCTGGCTCTGATACAGGTTCTGTCATCTGGATAGGCGCAAACAAAATCATCCCAAAGTGTTTCATCCAGCATAAAACCTGGAATGAGTACGAGGGGTAAAGTTGTATTGTTCATCCGTGAATCCTTCAGTGTGGAGAATTAATGAGAATGTGTGACATCAAGTCCGTATAAAGGCTGTGGCTTCACAACATCGCGAATATTCTGTGGATAATGCCAGCCCAGGTGACTATCATCAACCCATCCTACTCACTACTGATAAATAAGGAGGATTACTATGCCATCGTGTGAATTGTTTATTTACTCACACTTTTATAGTAATTGGCCGCGCTCAGCTATCACTGCATTCGTGCTGCGATAATCCGCCTGAGCGAAGTCTACTGAAATTCTCATCCCTTCCTCCGGCTTACCGGGTTGTCGTCAGCAGTTTTTGACGTCAGGCGTTCGCATGCCTGCAACTTATGAGTAAGCACATGAGCACATTACTATCCGCACACGCTGTCGGCTTTGATAACGCCTTCGGTACCCTATTTCACGACATCAATTTCAGCCTCAAAAAAGGTGATCGCATTGGGCTGCTCGGTGATAACGGCACGGGAAAAAGTACCCTGCTAAAAATCCTCAGCGGTGAACTTGCAAGCAGTCAGGGCAGCGTTACGTTAGCCAACCACTGTTTGCTGGCGCGAATTGAGCAACATCTTCCCCCTCAGCTCCAGCAAGCCACGCTGCTGACAAGCGTGATTGCGCGTCTGCCAGAACAGCAACAGGTCAGTGAAGCCTGGCGAGCGGAAGCGCTACTCTCTTCGCTGGGGTTCGATGCTGAACAGCATACCCAAACGGCAGCCACGTTGAGTGGCGGTCAACATATGCGGTTACTGCTGGCGCGTGCACTTATTCTCCAGCCTGATCTGCTGTTACTGGATGAACCCAGCAACCATCTGGATCTTCCAACGCTGCTTTGGCTGGAACAGTTCCTGATAAATTGGAAAGGCAGCTTTGTGCTGGTCTCACATGACTGCACCTTGCTGGATCAGGTCACCAATTGCAGCTGGATCCTGCGCGATCAAACCCTGCAATTCTTCCGCCTGCCCTGCTCCGCTGCCCGACAAGCACTGGCCCAGCAGGATGAAACCGATGCACAACGTTATCTAGCAGAACAGAATGAGATTGAGCGCGTCGAAAAAAGTGCCAAACGGCTGGCAATTTGGGGACGCACCTACGACAACGAAGGTCTGTCGCGTAAAGCGCAGCAAATGGAGAAACGCGCCAGTTGGTTGAAAGAGGCACAAACCACGTTGACCGAAGGCAGCCTATGGCGTCTTCAATTACTGGGAGAAGCGCTGAATGCCGATCGGGTGCTGGCGCTGACTGAAATGCACATTCGCCCAGCGGAGAACGCGCCTGCGTTATTTTCGTTACCCAGCCTGCAGGTTAAAAGCGGCGACCGCATCGCCATAGTGGGCCGCAACGGCAGCGGGAAATCTTCGCTGCTGCGCCAACTCTGGTTGGAATACCAGCGTGAGACCACCACACTGTTTCATCCGCGTGCAAAGTTAGGTTATTACGACCAAAGCCTCACGCAATTGCTTGATGAGGATAGCCTCAACGAGGCACTGGCGCATTTTGCCCCTCTAAGTGACGACCAGCGAAAGATGGCTCTGATAGGTGCGGGGTTCCCTTATCTCCGTCATCAGCAATTAGTGGGCTCGCTGAGTGGCGGTGAACGCTCACGCCTGCTGTTTGTCGGGCTGACACTCGCGCGCTATTCCTTATTGCTGCTGGATGAGCCCACCAACCATTTGGATATGCTGGGTAAAGAGGAGTTGGCAGCCGCCCTCAATCAGTTCGAGGGAGCGGTGTTGCTGGTGTCGCACGATCGCAATCTGATCGCCAGCAGCTGTAACCGTTTCTGGCTGATTCAGGATCAGCAACTGAGCGAGTGGCATGACTTTGAAACGGTGATTGAGCAACTGAGTGCCAAACAACCGTCAGACAGCGAGACCGTAAATGTTCTGTCCGTGACGTCTGAATCGTACAACGATGAAGATGCGCTGCTGCTGGCGTTGTGTGATCTGGAAAGCAAGCTGGATGAAGATAGAGAGCGTAAGCCCAAACATCAAAAACCGGCGTTGCAGGCACAATGGCGCGATGAGATTGCGCAACTGAAACAGCAGTTGGGCATCCTTTAAGCGAACTTCCTATCAATACGCCCCTGCAATATTTGTATCCTGCATCCCAGGGGCATAATGAGTGATCACTGATAAATTACACCAGAGCGGCGCTCAACACCTGCGCCGCACGTTTTAACTGATCAGCAGGATTGCGCCCAATCAGCACGTACTGATATCCGCTGCGATGCCACCACACCAGATTCATACCGTGCCGTTTTTCCTGCGCCAATGCACTCTGTTTACTCGCATCTTCCCGCGAAATACACAGGGCCATCGGACCGTAATTGCTGTGATTCCAGGCGATTTGAGTGATCAGTGAATCGTCGTAGCGCAACATACGCACACTTTTCAAGCTCGCTTCAGGAAGCGTCAATTGCTCAGTCGTCAGACGCAGATCGAGGTCGCGCGCCGTGCGTTGTAATGAACGCGCTAACACCTGTGGCGAACTGTCGACATCCGCCAACGTTTCCGGGCTATAGAGCGACATATATTGTGCTTCCAGTTCACGTATTCGCGCGCTCTCATCCTGTTCAGCTTTCGCGACGGGTCTGGCCCAAAAACCGACGGCACTGCCCACCAGCAGAAAACTGACTGATGCTGCGATCAACGCACGACGGCTAACCTGAACAGTCTCTTTTTTCGGTGCGGACGGCGTGTTGTCCAGCAGGTACGCCAGTCGTGACTCCATACGCTCCAGCGGCGCCTCATCCAGCATTGGCGCGAACGCATCCGCAAAAGGTTGATTGCTTTTCATTAGCTCAGCCGTCCGTGCTGACAACGTTTCACTGCGCTTTAGTTCGTTTTCAAACGCCTGCGCATCCTCCGCGCGCATTTCACCATCCAGCCAGGCAACGATAGCTTCGTCGGCATAGGGCGAGGTAAATCGTGGTGCATTCACAAGCGTTTCTCCTGTACCGCAGGCCGCGCTGTCACTGCGCTGGCTAAAGTAGTGCGTGCCGCAGCGAGGCGGCTCATGATGGTTCCAATCGGTACGGCCAGCGTGTCGGCGGCTTCCTGATAGGTAAAACCCTCGACATAAACTAAAAATACCGCGTTGCGCTGTGCCTCTGGCAACTGCCCAACCCGTTGCATCACTTTGGCATATTGCATGCGCTGTTCATTGTGTTGCTGATGGTCGGGAGCGAGCAATTCATCACTCTCGACGAATCCCTGCCCCATGCGCACCCGCTGCGCGCGCAGTTCGTTGATCCACACGGAGTGCAGCACGGTAAACAGCCAGCGATCGATGCGTGTGCCCGGTGTGCACTGGGCGCTGCGTTCCAGCGCCCGCACACAGGTGGACTGCACTAACTCTTCGGCCACATCTTTATTACGCGATAACACCATCGCGTAACGCCACATACGCGTCAGATGCGCCGCCAGATGTTGACGGACTTCAGTGCTGGTAATATTTCTATCCTCCGTCAACAGCGGTCATCAGGACTCAGGGTGACCATTAATGGCCGCGTGCAAATCCTGATACTCTTCACACTTCACACCGCACAGCGATTTGATGATAGTGAGCTGCTCTTTAGCCAGATCCGGTCGGCCTTTGATCATCCAGGCTTCACCTAAATATTCACGCACTTTGGCATATTTGGGGTCTAGTGCGATCGATTTCTGATAGTAACGCATCCCTTCGTCAGTGCGGCCCAGTTTACGTGTGGCGTAGCCGCGATAATTCCATGCCTCTTTGGTATTCTGATTGTGCAACGTATCCAGTAACGTCAGCGCAGCTTGATACTCGGCTTTTTTCGCCAGGTGGTAGGCGTAATTCGTCTTATCCTCATCACTCAGCATGCTGGTTTTTTCCGGCACGCAGGATTTGGTTTTGCTGTCATAAACCTGCCCTTTCGGACAGTCCGGGGGTTTCTTGTCACTGTCGTCATCGCCCATGGCGAGTGCCGCAGGTGCATGTAACGCCATCAGCAAAACCGGCACGGCAAACCAGCGAACCTGATTCATCATCTTCATCATTCATTTATCCTCGCGGAGTGGCATCCGAAATTAGAGCCATTTAAGCGGTAAACAACTCAACGATGATTTCTATTCGGAAAATTTTCATTTTTTTCTCAACGCACCCGATTTAATGCAGGAATCCTGACGAATTTTCTCCTGTTTGTTGCATTTAGTGATTACTATTCTCGCTTCATTAAAGGGATGCTTATGTTGAATACCTCTAAAAAGCGGCTTTTGGTCGCGATCGCTATTTTGGCGATCATTATTCTGGTCTGGGCCTACAGCAGTTCACGACCAAAACCGAACCCACTGGTCACCGCCGTTGTGCGTCAAGGCAACATCGAGAACGTCATCGCCGCGACGGGCAAAATGGACGCAATCGAACGCGTCAACGTCGGTGCACAGGTATCGGGGCAGGTGAAAAAGCTCTATATCAAAGCGGGCGATAACGTCAGTAAGGGCGAACTGATCGCTGAAATTGACGATCAGCCACAGCGCAGTGATTTACGCAATGCGCAGGCCGCGCTTAGCGTGGCGCAAGCCGATTTGGAGACACGCGAAGCGACCTTAGTCCGACAGGATGCGCAGTTCAAACGTTTGCAGCAAATGATCAAAGCCAATCTGGTGTCGCGCCAGGATTTTGACGAAGCGGCAGAAGCGTGGAGCACCGCGCGTGCTGAGTTGACGGCGCAAAAAGCGCGCGTCATTCAGGCACAAATTGAGGTGGACAAGAAGCAGCTCGATCTCAGCTATACCCGCATCATGGCACCGATGGATGGCACGGTAATCGCCATCGTGACCAAACAGGGCCAGACGGTTAACGCCGCGCAGAGCGCGCCGACCATCGCCAAGCTGGCGCAACTTGGCACCATGACCATTAAAGTGCAGGTTTCCGAAGCGGACATCACCAACATCCACCCCGGCCAGCAAGCCTGGTTTACCACCTTCGCCAATCCCGATAAACGCTACAACGCGACGCTGCGTAGCATTGAACTGGCACCCGAATCGGTGATGAAAGATGATGCCTTGATGGGCAACAGTGAAAGTACGCCGGCCAGCAGTACCAATGCCGCCATTTATTACAATGCGTTACTCGATGTTCCCAATCCCGATAACACCCTGCGCATCTCAATGACCGCGCAAGTTAATCTGCTGCGCGACACTGCGAAAGACGCGCTGTTGATTCCGGTACAGGCAACGAAAAAAGACGCGGAAGGCAAGACCTTTGTCGAGGTGGCGAACAAGGAGAATCAGCCTGAGAAACGTATTATCACCACCGGTATTTCAGACAGCGTTGATATTCAGGTTCTCAGCGGCTTGAAAGCCGGTGAGAAAGTCATCCTTGCTACCCAAGCCGCCGGTGCGGACAAGGTGGTGATGTGAGCTTGATCGAACTGAAAAACATTCAGCGCAGCTATGTTAACGGTTCAGAATCTTTGCATGTGCTGAAAGATATCAATTTGCAGATCGCCAGTGGCGAAATGGTCGCGATCATTGGCCCTTCCGGCTCGGGCAAATCCACATTGCTGAATATTCTCGGCTGCCTGGATGCCGCCGACAGCGGTCACTATTTTATCTCAGGCCAGAATACCGCGTCACTCTCTCCGGACGCGCTGGCGAAAGTCCGCCGTGAACATATTGGCTTCATTTTTCAGCGCTACCACTTAATGCCGGGCCTGACCGCATTAAGCAACGTCGAAATCCCGGCGATTTATGCCAATTTGCCGGGGCATGCGCGGCGGGCGCGTGCTGCTCAATTACTGGAACGGCTCGGTCTCAAAGGCCGTGAACACCATAAACCGGGTGAACTCTCTGGTGGCCAGCAGCAGCGCGTCAGTATTGCGCGAGCGTTGATTAATGGAGCCGAGATTATTCTCGCCGATGAACCGACCGGCGCGCTGGATTCGCATTCTGGCGAGGAAGTGTTACGCATTCTTCATGACCTGAATCGTGACGGTCATACGGTAATTATCGTCACACACGATATGAAAGTGGCGCAACACGCAGACCGCATCATCGAAATCCAGGACGGCGAAATTTTTGCTGACAGCGGGCCAAAAACAGAGGCGACGCGATCGCGCTATCAGCCAATGGTGAGCAGAAGTCAGAGCAAGCTGCGCGGATTTGTTGATCGCCTGCGCGAGTCAATGCGCATGGCGCTAAATGCCATGAATACGCATCGCTTACGCACCGCACTCACCATGACCGGTATTATTTTTGGCATTGCCGCTGTCGTCACTGTCGTCGCGCTTGGACAAGGTGCGCGTGAAAAAACGCTGGAGAGTATTTCCGGTCTCGGGACGAATGTGGTGTCCGTGTATGCCGGCGGTGATTTCGCCGAAGATGATGCGCATCCGGTGTTGACGCTGGTGATGGCGGATGCCGATGTGATTGCTCGCCAGCAGTTTGTCGACAAAGTCAGCCCTGAGCTGCTCTCGACGCAGCCGATCCGTTATCTCTCCAACTCGTCGAAAGCATCCGTATCGGGCGTCGGCAAAGATTACTTTGAGATTCAGGGCATCAAACTCACCGAAGGCAGCAACTTCAGTGATGAACACCATGCCCGGCAAGAGATCATCATTGATATCAATACGCGCAATAAGCTGTTTGCAGCCAATGAAAACCCCATCGGAAAAATGATCGTGTTAGGGTCTGTGCCGGTGCGAGTCATTGGTGTGGCGCATGAAGATAACGGCATTTCGCCCAATCGTCTCAACGTGTGGCTGCCCTGGAGCACCATGATGTACCGCATCAGTGGGCAAACAGCGCTCACGAGTATCAGCGTTAAACTCAAAGATGATGTGGTCAGCGGTCCGGCGGTGGAATCTCTCACGCAACTATTGACTGCGCGCCATGGCACCAAAGACTTCCTGATGTTTAACCGCGATAAGTACCGCAAAGCGATTGAAGGGGCAGCAGCCACCTTGACCTTGCTGATTTTGATGGTGGCATCGATTGCGCTGATGATCGGCAGCATCGGCGTGATGAATATTATGCTGGTGTCCGTCACCGAACGAACGCATGAGATTGGCGTGCGTATGGCCGTGGGTGCGCGGCGTGGCGATATCATGCAGCAGTTTATGATTGAGGCGGTGCTGGTATGTTTGGTTGGCGGTTCACTCGGCGTGGCACTCTCACTGGTGATCGGTCCGCTGATTAGCCTGATGGCAGGCGGTGTACTGACAGCCATCTACTCATGGGAATCCGCGGGGGCAGCTTTCGCCTGCTCCACTATTATCGGCATGATTTTTGGTTATTTGCCTGCGCGCAAAGCTGCCCGTATGGATCCGGTCGCCGCGCTGGCGAGTGAGTAAATGTATCTTCTCGGGTGCGCATCGCTGCGCACCGATTTTTCCGTCATGTTGGGATTGAGAGCGACTTACATTACGGTTAGATCAGCATCGGCAATGTGGCACTGGCCGTTTGCTGACTAGCAGTGGCGTAATGCGCATCATGTGCCATCAGCTCCCCCATTAACGCCTCAACCAGCAACATCGCCCCTACCTTCCCACTCAACGTTCCGGCATTAAGTGGACCTTCCGGTCGCGCCGCCACCAGCAACATATCCGCCAGATTGCCCATCGGGCTGCGCAGCGTATTACTTAGCATCAGCACCTGAGCTTTGCGCTTCTTCGCCACATTGACCACATGCATCAGATCTTTGGTGGAACCGGAAGCAGAGATCGCGATGACCAAATCACCTTCACCCAGGGTCGAAGCATTCATGGCCGCACGATGCATATCCCCAAACAGCTGCGCGGGTTTGCCCAGCCGTAGTAGACGATAATGCAAATATTCGCCGGTTATCGCGCTGGCAGCCACGCCATAGATTTGGATAGAACGCGCCTGATGCACCGCCGCACCTGCCTGCTGTAAGACCTCGCGATCAATAAATTTTCCGGTATCGCGCAGCGCCTGCACCGACTCTTCCACCAGCGCATCAACCGGATCGCCCGTTGCTGCCAGCGTTGGCTGACTCTGCTGCACATCCAGCGCCAGCGCCATCTTAAATTCGGTGTAGCCTTTGCAACTCAGGTTGCGGCACAAGCGCGTCACGCTGGCTTCGCTGGTGTCCGTCTCTTTCGCCAATTCGGTAATGGTGAGATACAGCACTCTCTGCGGTTCGGTCAGGATGAAGTCGCCCAGCTTTTGCAGCGCAGGACTGTAGCCCGGCAAGCCCTGCTTCAGATGCAGCAAAATATTTCCATTGTCCGTCATGACACCTCTCCATTAGCCAATATTGATGGCGCTTAGTGTGCGTAAAGGCCCTGCTTTGTGCCAGCAGAATTCATTATAAGTGAAAGCTATCATACTAATGGTAGTAATTTTCATCCGATGAAGTAGATTATGATAATAATTTTTACCACAACAACACTTCGGGGATGAAAATTTATGTCAATGTTCAGTGGAGCCTCTTCAGGAGGCTGGTTTGAAAAAGCGCAACGTTTTGGAAAATCCTTTATGTTGCCGATCGCGGTATTACCTGCCGCCGGCTTGCTATTGGGCATTGGCGGCGCGTTATCCAATCCCAACACTGTTAAAGCCTATCCGTTTCTGGATATCGCCTGGCTACAAGGGGTGTTCACCATCATGGCCAGCGCAGGTTCGGTGGTCTTCGCCAACCTCGCAGTGCTGTTTGCGGTGGGCGTGGCGGTAGGTCTCGCGAAAAGCGACAAGGGCACAGCAGGACTGGCATCTCTGCTCGCCTATTTGGTGATGAATGCCACCATCAATGCCCTCTTGACGCTCACCGGCGTGCTGGCCAGCAGTAATCTCAGTGCCGTGGGTCAAGGCATGGCGCTGGGCATTCAAACGCTGGAAACTGGCGTGTTTGGTGGTGTTGTGATCGGGCTGGTCACCGCGTTACTGCACAACCGCTATAACAAAATTGCCCTGCCACAATTTCTCGGCTTCTTTGGTGGCTCACGCTTCGTCCCGATTATTAGCTCGTTTGTGGCGATTATCGTTGGCGCGGCAATGACCATCGTCTGGCCGCATTTTCAGAAATTGATATTCGGTATGGGTGGACTGGTCGATGCCACGGGGTATTTCGGCACCTTCATATACGGCTTTGTGTTGCGCATGCTCGGCCCGTTTGGTCTGCATCACATCTTCTATCTGCCTTTCTGGACTACCGCTTTGGGCGGCAGTGAAATGGTCAATGGTCATCTGGTTGAAGGCACTCAGCGCATTTTCTTCGCTCAGTTGGCCGATCCCAATACGCAGCAGTTTTATCTGGGGACGGCGCGCTTTATGTCGGGCCGCTTTATCACCATGATGTTTGGCCTGATCGGGGCTTGTCTGGCGATGTATCACACTGCCAAACCCGAGAACCGCAAACGTGTGGCCGGTTTGTTATTATCCGCCGCCCTCACCTCATTTCTGACTGGGATCACCGAACCGATTGAGTTCTCGTTCCTGTTTGTGGCGCCAGTGTTATATGTGATTCACGCGCTGTTCGATGGCCTGGCCTTTATGATCGCCCACATCCTGCACATCACCATTGGACAGACCTTCTCCGGCGGTTTAATCGATTTCATTCTGTTCGGTGTATTGCAGGGTGAAGCGAAAACCCACTGGATGTATGTGCCCCTGGTCGGCGTGCCATGGTTCCTGCTGTATTACTTTACCTTCCGCCTGCTGATCACTCGATTCAATTTCAAAACGCCAGGCCGTGAAGATGTCAGCATCGATACCTTGCCAGTTGCCGCTGGCGAACGCCCTTTGCAGGTGATTGAAGCGCTGGGCGGTAAAGACAATATTGCCGAACTTGACTGCTGCGCCACACGTTTGCGTATCACGCTAAACGACAGTTCTAAACTTAATGAAGCCGCATTGAAGGCCACGGGCGCTCGCGCGGTTATCCAGCGTGGCAACGGCGTACAGGTGATCTATGGCCCGCACGTCACCATTATCAAAAATGAAGTTGAGGAGTTACTCGCGCTATGAAAGCAAACATGCTGGAGCAAATTAAAGGGAAACTGGTGGTGTCTTGTCAGGCACTGGAAAATGAACCCCTGCACAGCGCCTATATCATGTCGCGTATGGCATTAGCCGCGAAGCAAGGTGGCGCGTCGGCAATCCGCGCCAACAGTCTGATCGATGTAGAGCAGATTATGCAAACCGTGGATTTGCCCATTATCGCCATTATCAAACGAGATTATTCAGGCAGTGATGTGTATATCACTGCCACGCTCAAAGAGGTCGATGAATTGATGGTGGCGAATCCAGCGATGATCGCGCTGGACGCCACGCAACATCAGAGGCCTGGCGAACTGCAGTTGCCGCAGTTGGTGGCGGCGATTCGTCAACGCTATCCGCAGTTATTGCTGATGGCAGATATCGCGACAGTTGATGAGGCGTTGCTGGCGGATGAACTCGGCTTCGACTGCGTAGGTACTACGCTGCATGGCTATACGGCGGAAACGCGCGGAAAGTATCTGGCGACAAATGATTTTCACTTTCTGCGTGAAGTATTAACAGCAGTGAAGGCGCCAGTGATTGCAGAAGGCAATGTGGAAACACCTGAGATGGCGGCGCAGTGTTTAAAACTGGGCGCGCACGCTGTGGTGGTCGGTGGCGCGATTACCCGTCCTCAGCAAATAACGCAGCGTTTCGTCAACGCAATTAGCTGATACGTTTTATCAGGCCTCAAATAGCAAAGCCGCCCGAAGGCGGCCTTAACGCTGAAGCGAAAACTGAACTTATTTGTACAGTTCTGCAGTCATGTGCACACGGTTGTTGGTGTTTGCTTCAGTGATTTTATACTGTGCGCCCTGCTGCTGAGCAACAGCGGCAACTTTCGCTTCTGCACCATCCAGAGTTGAAGACTCTACTGAAATGCTCTGGGCAAAGCTTGCAGCAGACATCAGTGAAAGAGCAGCGGCAGCAGCGATAGTCAGTGTGTTAATGGTTTTCATGGTCATATTCCTTCGGGTTGTGAGTGAAGGCTGTGTGCCTTCGATGAAAACAATAATACCCCACGTTACCATTATCATATTAACTATTAGTGCGATCATGATTATCCAGCTAATCATACACAGCGTTACTGTCACATCTACTGTCATAATGATCAGGATGTTATCCACATTTCAGGTGAAAAGACCGCGCGCTAACCTGTGGATAAATCACCTCTCACCGCCAACCACGCCAGCTGCACTGCCGTGGTTACTTTTCGTACGAGCTTGTGCCTGATTGCTCACTCATTTCCTGGTACGCCTAACGGATCAAATCGTTACCGATTACGGTTAGTGTGGTTTCATACCGAATCCTCTTTCTCAACCACCAGCACCCGAGCGGCACCCTGCGGATGGGCAACATGCTCTGTTCCCACACTGGCAAAGAAAATATCACCGACATTCAACATCACTTTCTGTACTTCGCCCTGCTCGCGGTAATGCATTTCTACTGCACCATCCAACACTACAAAGACCTCTTCGCCGTCGTTGATGTGCCAGCGATAAGGTTTATCAGTCCAATGCAGTCTGACGCTGGTACCGTCGAAATTGGCAATATCAACGGCATCCCAGGCTTTGGCTGGAGTAAAGTTTTTACTGATGATGGTTTTCATGCGCATCCTGAATGATTGAGATTGCACACTATATTAACGGTAAGCCGTCGATGAATGAGGACATGCATCGACCCTTTTCGGACAGATTAATCCCTCACCACGGCGAACTTACGCAAAGCAACAATATTCATCACGGCCAGTATTGCTGCGGCAATAAAGGTCATCGCCACCTGGCCGGGAATATAAGCCATAAAGGCCGCGAGAAATTGCCCGGCAAAGATTGCCATCGATAAACGCGCCAGTTGACGTCCACGCTCATGCGGTTGGCTGGTTTCAACCGTCATATGGTTGACCAGAGGCACTGACAGGCCAAATCCCATACCTAACAGGATGCCGCCCGGCAGGCACAGCAGCATGTCCGGTGCAGCAGCAAACTCCAGGTGCGCCAACATATAACAAACGAACGCCATGATCAGGGTTGGATAAGGACCAAATTGCAGTGCCACATGCGGCATCAACGCTGCAGCCAACACGGCCACCAGCGAAACGAATGACAGAAAATACCCGATATGAGCGGCATTAACGCCCAACGCGGCAAAGCGTTGTGGCAGCATGATGATGGCGGTATAGAAACACATCATGGAGCAGATGGCCGCCAGCAATACCGGACGCAATGCCCGATTGCTGTTGGTTGCGCCTTCATCCCTGGTTTCAGTGGCGATTTGCTGTTGCGGACGTGGAAACAAAATGACCACCAATGCGAGCAGCAACCAGGACAAAAGATAGAGTGCATAGGGATAGCGCCAACTCAAGGAAGCCAGAATCCCGCCAATAAGTAAAAACACCACTCCACCAAGTTCGATAGCCATGCCCTGACGCGCCATCATTTTAAGTCGTGCTTCAGCCTGATAAAAACTGGCAATTAAACTGGTTCCAGCCGACATCACTACGGCGGTAAAACAGCCTAATAGGACACGATCAATGATCTGCAGGGGTGCGCCGGGTAACCAGGCACCCGCCACGCCCAATCCGCCGTAACAGAAAAGACCCACAAGAAGCATGGGGTAAGCGCCATAACGGTCTATCGCTCGTCCGGCAAAAGGCCCTGTCATTACTACGCCCAATGCTGGCAGCGTTACCAACCAGTTAGCCAGATGTGAAACTCCTAATCGCGCAGCAATCTCACTCAATCCCGGTACGATAACGCAGCCCACCATGATGGTCAGGCAACTCACCGCCAATAACGTCATTGCCGCTGCAGGCTTTAATAAAGTCATGAATACACCTATCCGTATAATGGGTTTATTATCCACATATCGGATATGAGTGTTAGGGTAATCGCGCGTGATGTCAATCGCTAGCGGGTTACGTGGTAGAGTGGCACGTGGGTAAATCGATGATACGGATGAATAATGGTCGCAGATACTGAAGCTAACGGATCACAGGTGATTGCACGTGCCGCCACCCTTTTGCGCGCACTGGAAAATCGCCCCGCTGGATTATCAATGTCCGAACTGGCGAAATCGACTGCGTTACCGCGAACCACGGTTCATCGATTGGTGACCTCTCTGATTGCGCAGCAGTTGCTGATCCAGGACAGCGCGGGAATTAAATTGGGGCCAGCACTGACCAGACTTGCCGCCTCAGCGCACACCGATATTATTGCGCTGGCGCAACCGGCGATGGAGACGCTTGGACGTCGTACGCGAGAAACGGTCGATTTATGCGTCTGGCGCGGCAGCCATACGGTACTGGTCAGCCAATATGCTTCGGATCAGGAGCTGCGCGTGGTTTCGCCCATCAGCACCGCCTTTCCTTCCCACTGCGCCGCACATGGCAAAGCCCTATTGGCGGAACAGCCTGAAGAGCTTTTGACGACGTTAATGCCGCAGTTGAATGAGGTGCGCACCCTGCAAACGTTGAAAGATCGTCAACCTTTGCTGAAAGCGATTGAGTCAATTCGCCAGCAAGGTTATGCGATTGATCGGGAGGAGCATGCGCGCGGCGTTTGTGGCGTCAGTGTTGCTCTGCACACCGGGCCGGGTGAACGCTATGCCCTGGCCTTAGCCGTGCCGGCTATGCGCTTCGATGAGCAGTTTCCCCAACTACTGGCCGCGCTGATGCAGGCGAAGGCAGAAATTGAAACGCTGGTGGCGCGCTAAAAAGATAAAACCCGCCAGGGCGGGTTAGATTTGAGAGTGGTTTACACACCCCAAAACAGAATGTTAATAGCGTCTTTAATTTCAGTTTCGTAGATTGCAAGACTTCCGACTTTATCGCCAAACACGCTTTTTGAAACGCTAACGACATCGTCAGTTTTCAGCCGATAAGCAGTGCCATTGAGTTGAACGATTGGAAGGAGCTCTTTACTCACTTTTTCAGAGAGTAAAGAGGCATCAACAAGCGGGATGGCCATTCTAAATCCCGGTGTATCAAGGATGTTACTCTGAACATCGACAAAAAGTTGGTAATGACTGGTCCGCTTATATTCATAAACATCAAATTGCATGAGTTACCACTTCCTGTTCTCATCAGCGAACGAGCCAAACTTTTGGTTAAAAGCGGCAAGTTCTTCCATGCCCTCACGATTTTCTTCCTTCCAACGTTCCCCTTTAATGCGCTTAGCCTCTTTGGCGTAAGCCGCATCCGCTAATGCAGAAACGTTAACGCCGGAGTCAACCAAATATTTATAGTTGTCTTTCTCAACGGTGATACTGACTTTGCCTCTCATTTAGCCCCCTAAATCGATGTCGTTTAGAGGTATACTATATGGGTATACAATGAGGGTAAATAGTCACCATTGCCAAATCTGTGTCAGGGAAATCTTAATATTACAGATTTAAGGTATATGAGGGGGGCCTGGATGACCTTAGAGATCATCTAAGTAGAACGTATGAGAGGCGGTTACTTAGTTCAGAAACAGCAAAGCCGCCCGAAGGCGGCCTTAACGCTGAAGCGGAAACTGAACTTATTTATACAGCTCTGCAGTCATGTGCACACGGTTGTTGGTGTTTGCTTCAGTGATTTTGTACTGTGCGCCCTGCTCTTGTGCCACTGCGGCAACTTTTGCTTCTGCACCGTCAAGAGTTGAGGACTCAACGGAAATGCTCTGTGCAAAGCTGGCAAATGAAACCAGAGTAAGGGCTGAAACTGCAACGAAAGTTTTGATAGATTTCATGGTCATTTCCTCAAATTCATTTTCAGATTATGAGGCATTCTGCCTCGATGTGAAAAAGAATAGACCTGTATTGTGATGGTTGAAATCTAATCATTTTGCTTTTATCGTTCTAATTATTTGAATGAGAGTTTTGGGCTGAGTATTTGCCTTAGCGCATCAGAAATAACAAAGCCGCCCGAAGGCGACTTGAATTAAGGCCTTGCCGCAGAGCCATCCGGCAAGCGAGCATTAGTCCACTCGGGTTGATCACCTTTAACTGGATACTTAGCTGCACGGGCTTCATCAATATCTACACCTAAACCTGGGCGAGCACTGAGGTATGCATAACCACGATCAATCTCCGGGCAGCCCGGGAAGACTTCCTGCAAAGCCTCATTGACCGGCGTATATTCCTGAATACCGAGGTTAGTAATGCTCATATCGATATGCAGATTTGCAGCGACACCAACGGGTGAAATATCACCTGGTCCATGCCAGGCGGTTCTTACGCCGTAGAGCTCAGCAAAAGTCGCCAGCTTTTTGGCAGGCGTAATACCGCCGATGGTACTGACATGGCAACGAATATAATCGATAAGCTGGTTTAGG
This sequence comes from Pantoea sp. USMM079, assembly GCF_037153115.1. Classification (NCBI taxonomy): domain Bacteria; kingdom Pseudomonadati; phylum Pseudomonadota; class Gammaproteobacteria; order Enterobacterales; family Erwiniaceae; genus Pantoea; species Pantoea sp. USMM079. Next base: position 35,565 of record NZ_JBBCKX010000023.1, on the reverse strand, counting down.
ATCAGGGGTTTCCATTCGTTAATCTGGGTAAATAACTCTCCCATCGCAATCGGTGTACTGCTCTGTGTCCGTAATGTTTTAAGCCAATCGATGTTCTCAGGGGCGACAGGATCTTCGAGGAAAAACAACTGGAACTCTTCCAGCGATTTCGCCATTTGAATCGAGGCAATCGGTGTGATTCGCTCGTGTACGTCATGAATAAACTCCACACCAAAACCAATTTTATTACGCAGATGATCAAACAAACGGGGCACCGCACGCGCGTAAGCTTCGGGGTCGAAATAAACGCCCGGCGTCTGACTACGCGGTGACACCTTCGGCTGAATATTACGTGCCTTAGCCAACTTACCGGCGATCAGACGTAAATCATCGGTGCCAGCACCGCCGTACATGCCCACCTGGCAGCGTACATATTGATAACCCTCTTCCATACGGGCCCGAATATTATCTTCAACTTCAACTTCATCTGCGCCGTCACAGTGGCGATAAAGAGCAATGCCATCACGGCACTTACCACCCAACAGTTCAAACACTGGCAACCCAGCCACTTTACCTTTTAAATCCCACAAGGCCATATCGACGCCAGACAGTGCGTTGTTCATGACCGGGCCATTTCGCCAATAGCCACTCACCGCAGCCGATTGCCAAATATCCTCAATACGCGCGGGATCCTTACCTATTAAGAACGGTTTCATGTAGTTGTCGATAGCAGAGGCGACGGCATGAATACGTTGTGTAAACGTCGCACAGCCTAATCCGTATAACCCAGGTTCACTGGTTTCAATTTTGACCACCACCAGGTCAATACCGCCCGGTGCAGTGAGAATGGTTTTTACGTTGGTAATCTTAAGTTGGCTCATGCTAATCCTCATTAATCCTGTATGATGTCCTACATGTTAGAAGTATAAAAAAAGCCGCAATGGGCTTTTGCTATGTTCAGTTATGGCGTACATCTTCGATAGCGTGCACGTTATGGGTCATCGCACTGTTCAGCGTCTCTGTTGCCAAATCTGCATCACGATTTTTCAGCGCCATAAATACCTTAATGTGGGCTTCAACGCTCTCAAGCGTAATGCCCAGCACACGGTTTAACTCTTCGAGATAATGCACATAGATGCCTTTGAGTGACTCCATAACATGAATAAAAATTTTGTTATGCGAAGCTTTCACGATGGCCAGATGGAAGTCGTAGTCTGCCAGGGAATACTTCTTGTAATCATCCCGATTAACCAGCATTCGATTGAGCGCACTCTCTAACGCCTGAATGTCTTCATCAGTCGCATTCTCTACAGCCAACTTCATGCAACGAAACTCAACGGTTTGGCGAAACACGCGCATATCGTCAAACTCTTCCTGAGACAGATGCAAAATCGGCTGATTGTCGCTGAAGGCCCCATAGCGCGCGACATCCCGGGTAACATAAGTCCCCTTGCCCTGATGCGTGATGACGATACCTAAATCACGTAACTTTTGCACAGCACTGCGCACGCTGACTCGGCTGACCTGGAAGGTGGCCGTGAGTTCTGCTTCAGAAGGCAACTTACAGCCCGGCTCCCAGATGCCATCCTGAATGTTCTGCTTCATCTGTTCGTAGATCACGTCCACGATATTGTGTTTTTGAATACTTGCCAGCGCCACGTTGCTCACTCACTTGTCCTACATGTTGGTCTTTTTAACTTTTTCACTCTCCTGGCACAAGGCGTTTTTTCTTTTATCACGCTTAACCCTTTTGACTAGAATTATAAAAACACATCAATCTCATACAGTTGATGTGTTATTTACTATTTCCAGCTCCTGCTAACTGATCCCATTTTTGTGAAACAGTCTGCAATTTATTGATCAGGTTATTGCTGCTACTTACAACCTCACGTACAACTTTCACACCAACTTGTTAGTCATGTTACATGAGGAATTATCATGCACTCCCTTTTCGATTTAACGGGAAAAACGGCCTTGATTACCGGTTCAACGCGTGGGCTCGGTTTTTCCTATGCCACGGGATTAGCGCAAGCTGGCGCTTCTGTCATCCTCAACGGCACTCGCGAACAGCACATGCATCACGCGTTAGCACAGTTAAAAGCCCAGGAATTTAATGCGCGAGGCTTTCTCTTTAACGTCGCAAACGAGGATGAGATAGAGCGCGTTTTCGCACAGCTTGATGAAGAAAATATCCACGTCGATATCGTCATCAATAATGCGGGCATTCAGTTCCGTAAACCTATGCTGGAGCTGGCGTTAAGTGACTGGCAGCGTGTAATAGATGTGAATCTCACCAGTGCTTTCCTGGTGGCTCGTGCCGCAGCGCGGCGTATGGTGGCGCGCAACAGCGGTGGCAAAATTATCAACATCGGCTCACTCACGAGTGAAGCCGCTCGCGCCACCGTTGCCCCTTATACCGCAGCAAAAGGCGGTATCAAATTACTGACGAAATCGATGGCAGCTGAATGGGCAGTCCATAACATCCAATCGAATGGCATTGGGCCAGGTTATATCCTCACCGACATGAACAGTGCGCTGGTAGAAAACCTGGAATTTAATCAATGGGTTTGCAATAGCACACCCTCAGGGCGCTGGGGTAAACCTGATGAGTTGATTGGCACAGCGGTGTACCTGGCCTCCTCTGCCTCTAACTACGTCAATGGACAAATGATTTATGTCGACGGCGGTTGGCTCGCCACGCTTTAGACCAACGTCATTTAAAAATGCATTTCCAGACTCACTGTACCCTCCCCTTAAAACGATAAGAGGTCAGAACATGAATCAGACCATTTCAGGGACACTATCTAATAAACGTTGGGGGCGGCTCATTCCCATCGCCTTCATCACCTACAGCCTGGCTTATTTGGATCGAGCAAACTACGGTTTCGGCGCTGCAGCTGGACTCGCAGAAGACCTCAACATCACACCGGCAATATCGTCGCTGCTGGGCGCTCTATTCTTCCTGGGTTATTTCTGTTTTCAAGTGCCAGGCGGTATCTATGCAGAGAAACACTCAGCCAAGCGATTGATTTTCTGGAGTCTCATCCTTTGGGGGGCGCTGGCTGCTGCAACAGGAATGGTGCATAACGTTGCACTTTTAGCGGCCGTACGTTTTCTTCTGGGTGTCGCCGAAAGCGTTGTCATGCCCGCAATGCTGATATTTCTCAGTCATTGGTTCACACGGGAAGAGCGTTCCAGAGCAAATACCTTCTTGTTTCTAGGTAATCCCATCACAGTTTTGTGGATGTCGATCCTTTCAGGATACTTAATCAATTCCTTTGGTTGGCGTGGGATGTTCATTATCGAAGGTGCGCCAGCCATCATTTGGGCGGTCATCTGGTGGATGATATACGCCGATCGACCAAAAGACGCCAAATGGTTAAGCGATACGGAAAAACGTGCCATCGAGAATGCGCTGGCTGAAGAACAACAAGCCATAAAACCCGTTAAAAACTATCGCGAAGCATTTCGTTCACCCAAAGTGCTTGCCCTTGCTTTCATCCATTTCTTTTGGAACATAGGCATGTACGGCTTCATTATGTGGCTGCCCTCGATGCTCAAAACGGCATCTGGATTAGGCATCGTGGCAACCGGTTGGCTATCTGCAGCCCCCTATCTGCTGGCCGTTCCACTGATGTTAACCGCGTCCTGGTACTCTGATAAATTTCAGCAGCGCAAAGCTATCGTTTTGGCTTTCCTCGGGCTGGGGGCCGTTTGTTTTATTGCATCCTTCACCCTCGGCGCATCTCATTTCTGGATTTCCTGGTCACTTCTGGTCATTGCGGGAGGAGCAATGTATACGCCGTATGGTCCATTCTTCGCCGCCATACCTGAAATGATCCCGCGCAACGTTGTAGCCGGTGCAATGTCATTTGTCGTTTGTTTTGGCGCATTAGGGTCATTCGTCGGCGCCTGGATTGTGGGTTACTTAAATGGTTTGACCGGGAGTCCGGCGGCTTCATATGTCTTTATGGGCGCGTCTCTAGTGGTTGCTGTGCTTTTAACCGCACTGACCCGGTTTAGTAACGCATCGAACACGTTAACCCACGCCACCACTGCGCACTGAGAAAGGTCAATCCATGACAGCTAAACCCACCCGTACCCGTTTCTCCGTGCTGGCGATGTTGTTTGTTGTGACGGCCATTAATTATATGGACCGTGCCAACCTTTCCGTTGCGGGTTCTCACATTCAGGGAGACCTGGCGCTCTCACCCACGCAGCTCGGATTGCTGTTCTCGATGTTTACCTGGTTCTACGCCATGAGCCAAATCCCGGTAGGATATCTGCTGGATCGCATCGGTTCCCGCTGGCTGTATGGCAGCGCAATTGTATTGTGGAGTGTGTTCACCCTGTTAATGGGGTTTGCTTCACACCATCTTTTCACCACCGCCACCGCTTCCTTTATGATGCTGCTGGCTTGCCGCGCTTTGGTGGGAATCGCTGAAGCACCCTCTTTTCCTTCGAACACCAAGATCATTGCGACATGGTTTCCCGATCATGAACGTGCCCGTGCAACAGCGACCTACTCCAGTGCGCAATACATTGGCCTCGCGCTACTCACCCCGCTGCTTTCCCTGATCGTAAGTAAATGGGGCTGGGAGATGTCGTTTTACATCTCTGGCGCGGTCGGCATTGTATTTGGTTTTTACTGGCTGATTCGCTATCGCGATCCGCAACACAGCACGCAGGTAAATAAAGGTGAACTGGATATTATTCGCCAGGGTGGCGGCTATGGTTCTGAAGTCAAAGGGGCAAATACGCGGGTGAACTGGCCTGAAGTACGCTTCATTTTGCGTCAACGCGCAACCTGGGGTCTTTTTATTGCCCAGTTTGCGGCTTCGTCCACCCTCTACTTTTTCCTGACCTGGTTTATTGTCTATCTGGAGAAAGGATTGCACCTGTCGATCGACAAAGCAGGGATTGGCGCCATGTTCCCTTACCTCATGGCCATGGCTGGTGTGTTGTGCGGCGGTACATTAAGTGATCTGCTGCTGAAGCGCGGCCGCAGCCGTACCTTTGCGCGTAAACTTCCTGTGATGACAGGAATGTTGCTGACCTGTTCTATTGCGCTGGTGAATTTCTTCCAGGACCAACCCGTGATAGCGATTGGTATCCTGTCTATCGCCTTTTTCGCCAATGCTTTCTCCAATCTCGGTTGGGTGGTTTGCAGTGATGTCATTCCACGCCATCTCATTGGCACCATTGGCGGATTTCTCAATATTTTTGGCAACCTATCCGGCATCGCCAGCCCGATCATCATCGGCATCATTCTGCAACGTACGCAAAACTTCCAATATGCGATGTGGTACATCGCGGCTGTCGCACTGGCGGGTTTCCTCGCTTATCTGTTCCTGGTGGGGAAAATCGAAGTCATGGTTCCTCCAGATGAACAACCGACCCCGCGCGACGATGAAAAATATAAAACGCCTTCAAATGCTTAGGAGCAATCATGCAGCATAAAACGGTTAAAGCCGTCATGGTGGCAGGCGCCCATGATGTACGGTGTGAGAATCAAGATATTGCCTGGAACAGCGATCAAGTGCTGGTGAAAGTGGAACGCGGAGGGATCTGTGGTTCAGACATCCATTACTTCTTGCATGGCCGAGCCGGCATGTCGGTGTTGAAGTCTCCGATGGTATTAGGTCATGAGTTTGTTGGCATCGTTGAGCAAGCGCCTAAGGAAAGCAATTTGCGGGCTGGGCAACGCGTGGCGATCAATCCATCGCAACCCTGTCAGCATTGCGACATCTGCCGCTTAGGCAAACAAAATCTCTGCCGCTCGATGCGATTTATGGGAAGCGCGCAATTTTATCCACATGTGAACGGTGGTTTCGCGCAGCATGTCGTCGTCGCTCCAGAACAGTGTATCCCTTACGCCGATAATGTTGAGGCTAAAGTGATCGCCTTTGCCGAGCCGCTGGCTGTTTGTATTCACGGCATCAAGCAGGCCGGAGATTTAACGGGCAAGCGAGTTTTGGTCACTGGCGCAGGACCGATTGGATGTCTGGTGATTGCTGCTGCGTTGGCCTCAGGCGCGACGGAAGTGGTAGCGACCGATCTCAGCGAACGCTGCCGTGCGCTGGCATTAAAAATGGGTGCAGCTTCGGTATGGGATCCACGCGATGAAGAGGTCGTTGCCGGTTGGCGTGAGCATGGAGGCAGCTTCGACGTCTGCTTTGAAGCCTCTGGTGCTGCCGCTGCCGTCGCCTCAGTCGTTGCCTATACCCGACCCGGCGGGATTATCGTGCAGCTTGGTATGGGGCAGGCTGAGATCACCTATCCTATCGGCCCTCTTTTGGTTAAAGAGGTGCAATTACGCGGCTCGTTTAGATTTGTCGATGAATTTGCCACCGCTGTACGTTGGCTTGAGACGGGCAAAATTGATCCTCTGCCATTACTGTCGGCAGAACTGCCAATGGACCAGGCGGTTGGCGCACTCGAATTAGCTTCTGATAAGGAAAGGGCTGCAAAAGTGCAGTTAGTGTTCTAGGTCTCAGAAACAGCAAAGCCGCCCGGAGGCGGCCTTAACACTGAAGCGGAAACTGAACTTATTTATACAGTTCTGCAGTCATGTGCACACGGTTGTTGGTGTTCGCTTCGGTGATTTTATACTGTGCGCCCTGCTGTTGTGCGACTGCGGCAACTTTCGCTTCGGCACCGTCAAGAGTTGAAGACTCTACGGAAATGCTCTGTGCAAAGCTGGCGGCAGACATCAGTGAAAGAGCGGCAGCAGCTGCGATGGTCAGTGTTTTAATGGTTTTCATGGTCATATTCCTTTGGGTTGTTTATGAAGGCTGTGTGCCTTCGATGAAATAATAATAACCCAAGTTACCATTTCATTGTTAACTATTAGTGCGATCACCATGATCACACTAATAGTTCTCGCGGTTATGGTTCAGATCGAACTCCGGACCTGTTGCGCAGGCAAGGAGCCTTCTGCTTCAGGCGTGACCTCAGCTACATGTTGCGCACCATACTTATTTTGTAACCACTGCTGCACCTGATCCAATAAATGCCCATCCAATGCGTAATAGCGCAGATAAACGCCCACGGTGATAGCGAAAAAGAGTAATGGCGCGCCTACCATAATCGCCTGCATACCTAAGAGGGTTGATGCACTTTGCTGTACATTTGGCACATAGCCAATCAGGCTAAGCATCATACCGATAAACAGCCCGGCAAAAGCAGCACCTGCTTTCACCACCATGGTTTGGACAGAATAGGCAATGCTTTCAATGCGGACACCTAGCGCGTAGTCACCGTAGTCCACGGTGTCCGCCACCATAATCACCAGCATTACCCAGAAGAGTGCATTGCCAATATTCACCAATACACCAGACAGTGAGATAAGCACTGCCCCTTGCGGCGCCCAAACAGCAATCGCGAACAGCATAAAGCAGCTGAGCACCGGCAGCACCGACGCGCTGAGCCACAATACCCGACGGGAGAAAATGCGAACTAAACGTGGGAACAACACAATGGTGATGAGATTAGCCACACCGGCAAACGCCATATACCACGGGAAAAGATCCTCGCGTCCAAATACATATTTAAAGTAATACACGGCGAATGCTGTAATGATGCTATAAGCCAGGTTCCACGCCAATGCCATGATTAACAATACAAATAATGGTCGGTTGCGGGTGATCATACTGAGCACGGTGCCGAGACTGTGTTGTTCGCTTTTTGCTGTTGTTTGCGATGAGGAGTACCTCTCATGCACATTCAGCAGCGTCACCAACGTAGAAAGGATGAAGAAAAACACGATGATGTAAGTGAAGTAGAGAAAACCCTCACCTTGGTTGCCGCCTCCTAGCCAGCGGATAGCGGGTAATCCAATCACCCCCGTAAGATAGCCTGCACAACTGGCAAAAAATCGCGGCCAGGGAATCAATGCTTCTCGCTCACGTTTATCCAGCGTAATGCAAGGTACCAGTGACCAGAATGGCACATCCATGATGGTGTAGGTAAATCCCCACAGCAGATAGGTTATCCAGATCCACACAATTTGCCCGGTACCCTGAAAATGATGAGCATGAAACACGGCAATCAACATCACTGAGTTCACTAACGTACCCAGCAAAATCCAGGGTTTAAATTTGCCCCAACGGGACCGGGTGCGCTCGACGATCCATCCCATAACAGGATCGGCTAACGCATCGAGAAATCGCGCCACCAGAAATAACGTGGCGACCATGCCCATCGAAATACCGGCCACATCGGTGTAGTAAAACATCAGATACATATAGATGATGCCAATGGCGAAATCTTTGCCGAATGCACCCAGGCCATAGCTGATTTTGGTCTTTAGCGACACACTCATGATTGACTCTCCTCCTTGAACGGGTGGCAACCGACAGCCATGAAGCAGTTGCCTCCACGCACAGGTAATTTAGCAGAAATTCTCTGAATATCAGTGATATGAAGGCAACCAATCGCCATGTGCCGCAATCAGCTCGTCACACAGACGTATCGTATCGTCGATGGAAAGCTCCGCAGAGGTATGCGGATCGAGCAGAGCCGCATGATAAATGTGCTCTTTCTTACCGGTGACCGCTGCTTCAATGGTCAGGAGTTGCGTATTGATATTGGTGCGATTCAGCGCCGCGCACTGTGGCGGAAGATCACCGACGTAGCAGGGAGTAATGCCTTGAGCATCCACCAGACAAGGCACTTCTACACAGGCCTCGCGGGGTAAATTAGTGATTAAGCCGTTGTTAAGTACGTTACCGCCAATCTTATAGGGTTTATCAAGCATCATGCTTTCAATAATATAAGACGCATATTCCAGGCTGCGGGTATGGGTGAGATTTTTATTGTGGGTTAATTGCTCACGTTGCATATGCCAGCGTTCAATCTGCTCAATGCAGCGACGCGGATACTCATCGAGCGGAATATTAAACTGCTCAATTAATTCCGGATAATTTCGCTTGATCCAGTAAGGCATGTATTCCGCATTGTGCTCGGAGGACTCAGTGACGTAATAGCCGAATTTATGCATGATCTCATGTCGCACCCTATCATCATGTTGCTCTGTCAACGCCAATGAACGACGCCGAATCTCAGGATAGAGGTCCTCACCATTGCGTCGAATATCTAATAACCATGCCATATGATTGATACCGGCAATATTGAACACCACATTGTCAGCTGGCATATCAACGCTCTTTAACAACGTTTCAGCGCAAACTTGTACGCTGTGGCATAAGCCCACCGTTTTGATGCTGGTATATCTGAGCATTGCGCCCGTCAATGATGCCATGGGATTGGTATAATTGAGCAGCCACGCATTTGGGCAAACCTCTTCCATGTCTCGCGCCAGATCAAACATCACGGGTAACGTGCGTAGCGCGCGGAAAAGCCCCCCGACGCCCAAAGTATCCGCAATGGTCTGACGTAAACCGTATTTTTTTGGAATATCAAAATCAATCACGGTGCTGGGCTGATACCCCCCCACCTGAATGGCATTGATAACGAAGTCTGCTTGCTTCAATGCCTCACGTCGTAATTCAACCCCCGCATATTGATGAATGCGTGCGCGGTTTTGGTTAATATTGGCATTAATATTTGTCAGCATTTTGTAAGACTCATCGAGTCGCTGAGCATCGATATCATACAGCGCAATCTCAACATCAGAGATATCAGCAGTAGCCAGCACATCACCGAGCACATTTTTGGCAAACACAGTGCTCCCCGCTCCAATGAACGTTATTTTCATTTTTTCACCTTATATTCCAGCACGACTGTGTCGTTAAAACATAAACAACGGCCAGGCGAAGCGATATGTATAAATGTGACATCCTTATAGCAGAATGGTATCGCCGTTAAGGAAGTGTGATGAATATCTCACATTGCCTTTTATCAGGTAAATCGGCGTGCTAGCCGCTTAAAATGTGTGATAGAAAGTTCAAGCATCCCCTCCCGTTGATGATTACATATGGAAAAATATTTACTACCTGAACATATATTGCATTTTGGTTTGAATATTTATCAGTTTGGCCACGAGGCGTGTGTGCCCGCTCATACTTTCGGCCCCGCGGTACGCCAACACTATTTATTGCACTATGTTATGGCTGGCAGAGGAAGTTTACTTTCTGAACAGGGACGTTGGGATATTTCAGCCGGGGAAGCTTTTTTAATCTTCCCGCATCAGATAACCACCTACTCTGCCGATAAGAAAATACCCTGGGAGTATATGTGGCTAGAGGTAGATGGATTGATAGCGCAGCGCACCTTTGAGCTTTGCGGGCTTAACCGAGAGACCCCCGTTTGGACGGCAGCATTACCGCGAGGTCATCAGGAACTGGAGGAGGTATGGAAATTATTGATTGCTGAAGACGCCGACCGTCCGATCAAACTGGCTGGATTAACCTGCTTATTATTCGATGCATTAATCAGTGGCGGGAAAAATAGTGCTGTCTCCACCAGCAATGATAACAAGCAGCTGGATCATGCCATTGCCTTTATCGAACGCAACTATCAGAACCCCATCGGGGTCAGTGATATTGCGAACCATTGCCGAATTGACCGCAGTTATTTGAGTCGAATGTTTCAAAAAGCGTTGGGTGTAGGACCTAAACAGTATTTATTGCGCACGCGTATGAACATGGCGAAAACTTTACTGCAAGATGCATCATTACCCATCAAAGTGATTGCCTGTTCGGTGGGTTACAACGATCAACTCCATTTCTCTCGCGCTTTCAAACAATATTTTGATTTACCACCGACAGAATGGCGAAAACGTTATCCGCCAAACAGCGACTGTATTGAGCTTTAACATTACCGACGCCACAATCAGGATTTTGCCATCAGCGATTTAACCGTGGAGATAAAGTGCGGCCACTGATGGAATCGCATAATCGGCATATGAGCCTGGCGTTGCGCCCTTAACGCATCGACAAATGCGCTGGCTTGCTGATCAATATCTTGATGATTCTGTTTCATGGGACTGCCCCTTTTACGGAGAGTGTTAAGACGGAAAAAGCCGCCCCGTAAGGCGGCCTTTCCCGGCACTTCCCTGTGCAACCATCCGATATTATTTGTACAGTTCTGCGGTCATGTGCACGACGTTACCGTTGCTGGCTTCAATGATTTTGTATTGTTCATTCTGCTGATGAGCCTGAGCAGCAATTTTCGCTTCTGCTCCATCCAGAGTCAGAGAAGTTGCAGTCACTGTTTGTGCGAAGCTGGCAGCAGACATCAGAGAAAGAGCGGCAACAGCGGCGATTGACATAGCTTTAATAGTTTTCATGGTCATATTCCTTGGTTTGTTTGATGAGAAGGCTGTGTGCCTTCGATGGAAACAATAATAACCATGTAAACTATATCAAGCTTAACTATTAGTGCGAAAACTATGATCGCACTAATAGTTAACTGAGCTAGGCCAACTCCAGCGATCTCATCACCTGGAGTACTTCCCGTTGATGCTCACTGGATAAAGCACGTAGCGGGCGCGGCAAGTTGTTTTCCTCCGCCAGCCCAAGCAGTGCCGCTGCGGCCGCTATCACGCGAATACTGCCGCCATGTTGACGGAACAGCGTCCAAAGCGGCTCCAGTCGCTGGGATTGCTCAACGACAGCAGCGAAATCGCCCGCCTGAGCGGCTCGTGTCAGCGCTAATGCTGTGTTGGGAAATAAGCCGCCACATACGGAATACCAGACATCGCATCCCGCCATTAAACCGTTGCCGGCCGATGCATCACCACTGACACCAATGCTTATCTCTGCGGGGAGTTGCGCACGTAATGCGCTCACCCGCTGGGCTGCGGAATGCATGTCGGCAGGCACACCCGGTATTTTGATGGAAGCGATATTGGGAAGCGCGGCTATCCGTGCATAAAGATCATTTGAGAACTCGGTGTGGGTCGTGCCGGGATTATCATAAACGCAGATGGGCAGCGAAACATTCCGCGCCACCTCGGCATAGAAGCCAAACACTTCTTCTTCAGTAAGCTTTTGGTAGGAAACAGCAGGTAATAATAAAGCGCTTACGCCTGCATGCTGCGCATCTTCCGCCAGTCGCAGCACCTCATCTGTGCTGGTTGCGCCAATGCTAACCATCACCGGAATGCCATCCGCATGCTGTACGGCCAGCGTCGCCACGCGCTTGCGCTGCTCGCGGGTGAAATAGGCGTAGCTACCGGTTGAACCCAGCACGCCCAGTGAATCGACTTTTGCCGTTGTTAGACGCGCGAGAAGCGAGAGAAAGGATTTTTCATCAATGCCTGTCGCATTGACCGGGGTCAGCGGAAAGGCACTAAGACCTGAAAACATAGCCAGCTCCTGCTAGATAACGTAAAAGCGCATCTTAACAACAGCTGACTATTTGTCATAGGACAAAGCCGTTAGCGTTTGTTCTTTCTTCTGAAACCTAACCAAAACAGCCCCAGCACCACGATGAACCCGGCAGCGGCCATGCCGATGCGCGACACCAGCATCAGCGGCGAAGCATCACCACCAGCACGCAGTGATTTCACTCGCTCCTCGCTGATCTGCACCTTGCTGTGCCCGATATCTTGCATCACATAGTTAGTCAGCGCAGCGATTTGGTGGTCGTTGAGTTGACCGGCAAAGCCAATCATCCCTTGCCCTTTTTCAGGCCAAACGCCTTGCAGTACTGCCATCGCCACATTGTCCGCATTGGGCTTATTCAGCACCGGATGATTTTGTAATGCCGGCAGTCCATTCAGCCCCTCGCCTGTCAGGTTATGGCAGGATGCACAGTTATTGCGATAAATCTGTGCGCCTTCGCTTAACGCCGCCTGCGGCGTATCGTCACCTCTTACCAGCGTCCAGCGATTGGCCTGCGCAGGTTCAGCAGTGGCGCTATCCTGTGGTAACAAATAAGTCGCAATAGCCTGGCGATCTTCTGCTGTCATACGCGAGAAGCTCTTATCGATCGCTTCCAGCATCGGTCCACCCGCCGTGGCGCCGTTGCTGGCATGGCCTGTCGCCAGATACTGTGCCAGCATGTCACGCGTCCAGTGCGGTTTGCCCTGCAACGTAGCTGCCGTGATATCGGGCGCAAACCAGGTACCCAGTGAAGCACCCTGCAGGTTCTTATCCTGCTGCTCCGCCATCAGGAAATTACGCGGCGTGTGGCAGGTGCTGCAGTGGGTTAACCCCTGCACCAGATAGGCGCCGCGATTCCACTCATCCGACTGTTTGGCATCTGGCTGGAACGGTTTGCTATCGAGGAACAACAGGTTCCACGCCGCCATGCTGAAACGCAGATTGAACGGGAATGGCAGCGCAGTTTTCTCTGGCTGCACATCCACCGGCTGCACGCCCTGCATAAAGTAGGCGTACAAAGCAGCGACATCTTCATCAGTCAGCTTCGCATAAGCGGTATAAGGCATTGCCGGATAGAGCTGACTGCCATCACCACGCTCGCCCTTACGCAACGCATCCGCAAACTGCTGTTCGGTGTAATTACCGATTCCCGCAGTTTTCGATGGCGTGATATTGGTGCTGAAGATAGTGCCTAACGGACTGGCAATGGCATGACCACCGCTGAACGGCGCTTTGCCCGCTTCGGTGTGGCACGCGCCGCAGTCACCGGCAACCGCCAGATACTCGCCACGTTTAATAAGCTGCTGATCCTCAGCCTGCGCCTGTGAAACCGCTAACGCCAACGTGCCTGCTGCAAGCAGGGCTTTCCAGTGCTTAGCCATGTTGCGTCTCCTGCAGGATTTTGTCAGCGGTACGAAGGGCCAGCGCCATTGCCGTTAGCGTGACGTTACAGGTGCCCACCGTTGGCATCACACCGGTGCCAACCATAAACAGGTTCTGATGATCATGTGCGCGCCCCCACGCATCGGTCACACTGGTCGCCGGGTCAAGGCCCATAGAGAGCGTGCCGGTGATGTGCTGACGATTAGAGAACTTGCCAGTTTTGCTGTGCTTAATGTTGGTTGCGCCGAGTTTGGCTGCAATCGCGTCATAGCATTCACGCGTTTTTTCGGTGCCTTTGGTGACATAGTCGTTCACGTCCCAATACAGCGATGGCGTGGGTAAACCCAGCTCGTCCTTGTTGCTGCTCAAGGTCACGCGGTTGTTCGGATCGGGTAACTGCTCAAGCGCATTTTTGATGCTAAGGCGACGCGCGGCGCGGAAGCGAATCGCTTCCTGCAACTTCTTGCCAAACAGTCCTTCCGCCAGCGCTTCTTTAGTCACTGAGGCAACCTGTGAAGCGTTAGAGATATCGATACGAAACGGTGAATGTTCGCTGCGGAAATCGCCGTCACGGAACTGACCAATCGAACAAGGACTCACCGGGCCACGTCCTGGCCAAATCTCTTCATCGACATCAAACGTCACGCCTATCGCCGGGTGATCGCATAGGTTGCGACCCACATTATCGTGCGCGTTGGCGATACCGTTCGGGAATTTATCGCTGACAGACATCAGCAGCAGTTTTGGGGTTTCAATCGCGTTGGCGGCCAGTACAAAGGTTTCAGCCGTGACACGATGGCTGACTTTGTTCCAGTCATAGTAATTGGCTGCCACGATATTGCCCTTGGCATCGTGCTCCAGCTGATACACCACCGCTTCGGTGATCACTTTCACGCCGCTGTTTTCAGCCTGCTGTGCGGCAATCCCGCCGTGATACTGGGCGTCGATTGGGCAAAGCGGCATGCAGTTGTTATTGCCGCAGCAGGCCGGACGGCCATCGTAACTGTGGCTGTTGCGACCCGTGCTGTCATCGAGCACGGTGAAGTCGGGTGCCAGGCGTGCGGTCACGCGTTGCTGCAACCAGGACGCCGGCACGCGCTCCATCGGATACGGTTTGCTGCGCGGCGAACCATTGTCCGGCGATCCGCCGACCCCCGCGATCACTTCCGCCTGATAGTAGTACTCTTCCAGGTCGTCATAGCCAATTGGCCAATCTTTGCCGACGCCATACTGGCTGTGCTGACGGAAGTCGTTGGGAACAAAGCGCCACAACTGCGCCGCCCAGTGCCAGCTGGTGCCACCAAACATGCGAATGTACTGCGCAGCAAACGGATGCGGCCCGGCCTGATGCAGGTAATCATTCGGTTCCGGTGTATAGCGCGGATGCGGTGCCTTGGGCGAGAACGGATACGGCGACATAAAGTCAGATTTGAACGCCGATGCACGGAAACGCTCAACCAGCTGATCGCGTGCTACTTTCGGGCCGGACTCCAGTAACAGTACTGATTTACCTGCTTTTGCCAGACGGGTCGCCAGCAGCGAGCCGTTAACGCCCGCGCCGATAACAACCACATCGGCGGAATTATTGTTTTTCATAACGACATTACTCTTCTGAATCAGGGCTGTTGCGCCCAGCTACCACATTTGCCGTAGGAGAAACTCGGCGGCACTAATTTGTCATCCACCAGCAGATTGGCGAGCGTGTTCACGTAGGTGACATACAGCGCGTAATTGCCCTTGCCGACCACACCGCTGTACCAACCACCGAGTATCGCTTTGGCTAACTTTTCGCTATCCGCATCCGAGACAAACGCAAGGTGATCTTGCTGCAGCAGTTCTGGCTGGTTTTGCAGTAGCGCCTTCAACTGTGCCAGCGCAGGTATAAAACCTTTCTGCGTCTGACTCAGGGCCAAAAGCAGCGCACGCCCAACGGTGGCGTTCAGGGATTCTTGTTGCGTCAGCAGTTGTGAAACCTGCATAAAATCATCCAGCCCAGCCACGTTGGTCGGTGACTGGGCGGCGTTAAGGCGCGGCAACGGCAAAAGCTGGCCTGCGGCGCTGGCAATCGTCACCAGCCCGACCATCTTCAACACGCGGCGGCGTGAGTAGTGCTTCATAGTGTCTTCCAGTAAAAACGTCGCCTGCCATCACAGGCGACAGAATAAATCGAATCTATTTTTTATGTCTGCGGCGCATCAGCCACCACATCAGCAGTGCAATTACCACCAACGCACCGACGCCTACCCCGACCTGCGCCAGCATCACCAGTGGTGATGACGGTCCACCACGACGGATCTCCGCCACCTGATCAGGTGAGACGGTTGCGTCAACATTGCCGTAGTGATGCAAGATCCAGTTCGACAGCGTGGCAACTTGCTGATCATCAAGCTGATTCAGTGCGTTCGGCTGCGAACCAAACGGCGGCATAAACACATCACCTTCGGCGGTATGACGCTGCACACCGTAAAGAATGGTAGCAATCAGGTTCGACGGATTACGCTCTGCAGTAGCACTATTATGGAATAGGCTCGGATAAAACGCGTCTTTGGTTCCCTGGCCGCTGCTGCCGTGACACGACGCGCAATTGCCGGAGAACAGGCGAGCACCTTCATCGCTGGTGGGCGCGTTGAATGCATCACCACGGAACGCCACCAGATTTTGAGCCGCTTTACCCTGTTCGAAGCGCGAAGCGCCGCTCGCAGGTGCATCTTTATCCGTCACGCTGCCCATGTATTCGGCAATGGCGGCCAAATCGGCATCCGATAAGTGCTGGAAGCTGTGGGTAATCGCCTCCGCCATGCTACCAGCAGCCTGCGCTTTCCCCGCGAGACGACCGGTTTTCAGGTAAGTGATAAGATCCTGCTGTGACCACTGGCCAATCCCACTCACCGCATTGGCGGTGATATTCGGCGCGAACCACGGGCCGACCTGCGCACCAGTAAAGGCATCACCCTCTTTCTCCTGCATCAGAAAACCGCGTGGGGTGTGGCAAGTGCTACAGTGCGCTGCGCCATCCACCAGATAGCGTCCGCGATTCCAGCTGTCAGAGTGTGACGCATCCGCTGTGTAACCCGGAGCTTTCAGGAACAGCGCGTTCCAGAACATCATCGAAAAACGCAGATTCAACGGGAACGGCAGATGGGTCTCTTCCGTCGTGTTATCCACCGGCTGCACGCCTGACATGAAGTAGGCGTACAGCGCATGCACATCTTCATCCGTTAAGGTGGCGTACGCGGTGTAAGGCATCGCCGGATAAAGATTGGCGCCATCGGCACGCACACCTTTACGCAGCGCATCAGCAAATTGCTGCTCACTGTAGTTGCCAATCCCTGCGACCTTCGACGGCGTGATGTTGGTGGCGATGATTTCACCCACCGGTGATTCAATCGCTTTGCCACCGGCGAAGGGTTTACCGTGTTCAGCGGTATGACAGGCAGTACAATCTGAGGCTACCGCTAAATATTCACCTTTTTTGACCAAGGCATCATCAGCGGCATGAGCGGCACCGCTCGCCAGTGCCAGAACCAGCGCGATCTGTTTTATTTTCAACATGATTACGCCTCCAGAGCCTGTTTAACGATGGCATCAGCGGCTTTAAAGGCGAGCGCCACCATCGTCAAGGTGCTGTTACCGCAGGCGGTACTTGCCATCGCCCCGCCGCCCGGCAGGAACAGATTGCGGTGATCGTGAGCGCGACACTCGTTGTCCACCACCGAATTAGCCGGGTCGTTACCCATGATGGTGCCACCCATGATGTGCTTGCTCTGGTTGAATTGTTTCGAGAACTTCTTATCGATCGCGCCCATCGCTTCGGCAATCTTGTCAGCGATCGGTTTGGAGTAGCTCTGGTACGAACGGCGAACATAGTCGCCCACATCGTAGTGAATGGCCGGTTTCGGCAGACCAAGCCAATCCCTTTTATCGCTCAGCGTCAGGCGGTTATTGGCATCAGGCAGGATCTCATGCGCCAGCACGATATCGGCGGTGCAGGCGGTCATGCGGCGGATCTCTTCATCCAGTGCTTTACCCACCAGCCCTTTCTCCAGTGCGCCAAAAGTGACGAAGCGGTTGCGCGCAAAGTTGTTGAAGCGGAAGTAAGCACCCGCATGCTCAGAACGGAAATCGCCTTGCGAGGTTTCCATAATGCCGCTATTCACCACCGGTCCTACGCCCGCCCAATAAGGTTCATCCAGCGTTAAGGTCATGGTGATTTGTGGATGGTCCATCATGTTGCGGCCGACTTGATCGGAGCTATTCGCAATGCCGTTCGGGTTGCGCGAATCAGCAGACATCAGCAGCAATTTTGGTGTTTCCAGCCCGTTACACGCAATGATGAACAGCTTGCCGCTGACACGATGGGTTTGCTTGTGCTGATCGTAGTAGTGCACCGCTTCGATTTTGTTGCCGGCATTGGTTTCAATACGCCACACCACCGCGTTATCAAGGATGGTGGCACCTTTGGCTTCGAGGCGGGAAAGTGCCGTCGCACCATCATACTTCGCGCCCACCGGACAAACCGGCACACAGTTGTTATTGGCGCAGCATGCCGGGCGATCGTCATAGGACATGCCGCTGTTACGGGCCTGCGCGGTAGGGATGTTATGCAACCCCAGCTTCTCGCGCACCACTTCGGTAAAGCGTGCTTCCCCCGGTCCAAACGGCAGCGCGGGCATCGGATAAGGTTTCGAACGCAGTGGCGGCCATTGCAGTGCCGGATCGTCCGGTCCACAAATGCCGAGTTTATATTCAGCACGGGCGTAATAAGGTTCCAGCGTCTCATAATCAAACGCCCAGTCACGGCCAACGCCGTAGCGAGAATGCAATTGCATATCCGCAGGCGTTAAGCGCCAACATGTGCCCGCCCAGTGCCAGGTCGATCCGCCCGCATAGCGCACATAGCTTTGCGCATAAGAGTCTTCGCCGCTTAATTGCAGATACCCTTTGCCCGCCCCTGCCGGTTCCGGATGCGGAGCCCAATCGCGTGACGGGTAGCACTCAATCGGGTTGCCTTTGGCCGCCAGGGGTAGATTGCGATAATTTTCAACGATTTCGGCACGCGAAACGCGCGGGCCGGCTTCCAGCATCAATACCGGAATGCCGACATCAAGCAGTTGCTCAGCGATCACCACACCGACCACGCCGGTGCCAACGATCACCACGGGTGACTGAGAAGGAGCTGCCATATTTTATCTTCTTTTATTGGTCAGAATTGCGGTACGGGAAGAACCGGTGTGTTGGTGCGCTGCCAGTTATTTGGCCCACTGATGCCGTAAGACGGAATCGTGATGGTGTCCATCGTGGTGTGCCAGGTCAGCGCCTGTTCATAAGCGAACGCTTTTGCCGAACGTTTCGGTTCGAGGCAGCCGGTATACCAGCCAAAGATGATTTTGTGCGCCAGTTGCTGCAAAGCACCTTCCGGAATCGCCGGGAAGAAATCTTCAACGATCTGCGCCTTATTGGCTTTGGCAATTGCCAGCAGATGATTGAGATTTGTCATGAGTTCCGGCTGTTCGAGTTCCAACAGCGCCAACATGCGCTGCCCGACCGTATCATCCAGTTTGTGATTGACCAGAAGACGAGATATCTGCATGAAAGGAATGAAATTTTTCGACGAGTCTGCAAACGCCAAACGCGGAAGCGTGGTGGTGATCAGGCCGCCAGCCACGATCACAGCGCCGGACAGTAACACTCTCCGACGTGACAACTGGACCTCGCCTGGCAGGAGGTCTTGCAACTTACTCATGGTGTATCCCTGGTTAGTGACACGGCTCAAAACCCATCGCAAAGCGAAGGTAAAAAATCTAGTTATTTGAATAACGTAACAGCACCGCGAGTTAACAATCACATAACGCAATGTTAATCAGATGCCTTATAACGACACGGACTTTTAATATAATAAATGGTTCTTAAACAAAAGCCATACGTAATGATGTTTTCAAATCAAAATTGAGCGAATTTGGGCATTAAAAGCTAACGCATAATCACTTTGAGTGATGTATATCCCAATAGAGTTAAGAGCTGTGAGATGCGAGATGCGAGATGCGAGATGCGAGATGCGAGATGCGAGGATTATCATGACCATAAAAAAAGCCGCCATCCCAAAGAGATAGCGGCTTGCAAAACAGCAAAAACTTACTTGCTCAACGTTGCACTCAGCGCATCAATGGAAGTCTGCAAGCCCGCTTCCACGCTCATGGTAAGGTCTTCCATCTCCAGCGAGACGTCGCCGTTGTAACCGGTCATGCGCAATACAGAGAAGAACTCTTTCCACCACTTCAGATCCTGACCGCAACCGACAGCAACGTAGTTCCAGGTCCGGGTTTTCGTGTTCGTCACCGGTTGATACTCCATCAAACCGTCAACGTCGGCCAAACCACGCTCAATACGCGCGTCCTTGCCGTGGACGTGGAACACTGCCCCTTCCAGCTTACGTGCAGCAGCAATCGGGTCCGCACCCATCGCAATCAGGTGCGAAGGATCGAGGTTCATGCCGATCATGTCATCCACCTCGTGACGCAGGCGCAGCAATGTCGAGGGGTTGTACACCAATTGGCATGGGAACTCTTCAATCGCGATTTGTTCGACGCCATGCTGTTTAGCGTGCTGGACAAATTTCTTCCACCACGGAATGGCCACCTCATTCCACTGATAATCGATCACACCCGGCATATAATCTGGCCATGAGATGGTAGAGGTAATCCAGTTCGGCACGCGATCTTCTGGCCCCCCACCTGGCAGGCCACTCATCATCACGATCTTTTTCACGCCCAACTTGCCTGCCAACTCAACCGCGCGATAGCTACTTTTCGTGTGTGTCTCACCCAATTCACCCGGTGCCAACGGGTTCCCTGAGCAGTTTAACGCCACGATGCGCATTTCTCGTTCAGCCAGCTCTTGCTTGAACTTCTCCAGTTTTTCTGGCGAGGCCAGAAGTTCCTCTGTTTTCACGTGCGGACAGGGTGACCATCCACCTGCCGTCATTTCTACGCCCTCAATACCGTAGCTTTTAACTTTATCCAGCATCGCCGCGAAAGGTAAATCCGCCAGAACGTCAGTACATAATGCAAGCTTCATTGTTTAATCCTTCATCTGGTGCGTAAATCACGCTTTCTCAAATTGTTCGATAAATTCTTGTTTGGTTTTTGCATTGGCTAATAACGTGGTTTTCACTTCATCGCCGAGCAAATTGGCAATATCAGCTAACAGTGGAATATGTTCATTTTCAGTTGCCGCAACAGCAACGACGACAAACACCACCTTTCCAGCGCCCCAACTCACACCATTTGGAAATTGAAAAACCTGATACCCGGTTTTAATCACCTGGTCGAGGTTCTCTTTCGCACAATGAGGGAAAGCAATACCCGCCCCAATATAGGTAGAAACGCTTTTTTCACGCGCTAACATGCCATTGATAAAGCCAGGTTTTACATAACCGGACTGCTCTAACGCCTTTGCCGCTATCTCAATGGCTTGGTTTTTATTCGCTGCCCAACATTGCAAATGCAGCGCATCTTCCGTCAGTTTCAACATCGTCATTCCTCACTTTTCGCGAGAAGTTAGGTTATTAGCGATAAAGCGCGGGCTGCTCTGGAATCACCACGTCATGTTTCTCGCCATCTTTCAGCGAGGCCAGACCGGCATCACAGACCAGCGCGACGACGTAGCCATCCCAGGAGGAAGGGCCGCTCATTTCGCGACCATCACGCACGCTGTCAACAAAATGCTGAACTTCGCGATCGTAAGCCGTTGCAAAACGTTCCATGCAAGATTGCGCAATGTGTTGTGCATTGCCGTTCAGTGAGCGGGTACTGATGAACTGTTGCTCCGTCAAGGCGGCAATGGCATTTTCACCAATCACTTCACAGCGGATGTCGTAGCCGTAGTGGCAGTTCACAAACAGTTCATCGTCAATACGAACACCGGATTCGGTTTCGAAGATCACAATCAGCGGATCCTGCAAGTGCGGCAATGCGCGGCGGGTTTTCTTACGCGGCTTGTCTACACGCACAGACGTGATATTTTCGTTCAGCAAATAGCGAATGATGTCGATTTCGTGAGTGGCGGAGTCGTTAACCGCCATCTCGAGCGTGTAGCTCTCTGGCACTGACGGGTTACGGTGAGCACAGTGAATCAACATGATGTCGCCCAACGCGCCCCCCTCAATCGACTGCTTCAGCGCCTGATAACCCGGGTCAAAACGGCGCATAAAGCCCAATTGTAAAAGGCGCTTACCCGCTTTGACCTCTGCATCAATAATTTCTTTCGATTCATCAGCCGTTGGTGTCAGCGGTTTTTCGCAGAATACGGGCTTGCCCGCATTAAAGGCCGCCAAAATTTGCGCTTTGTGAACCGGACCAATAGAGCAGATAAAGACTGCATCGACCAATTCGGAATTGATCATCTCTTCTGCATCATAAAACGCGGTGGCACCAAATTCGTTCGCCACGGCATCGGCTGTTGTGTGGTTAATATCGCAAACAGCAGTGACTTGCGCGCCGGAAATAACATGGTGGAAACGTTTCAGATGGTCCCGGCCGATCATGCCCAGACCAATTAAGCCGATTTTGACTGTCATTTATTCATCCTCAGGTTAAAAACGAAATTTCTTTTCAATCTGTTCCAGAGTCAGGCCACGCGTTTCTGGTAAATATTTCATCAGCAGAATAAGCATGATGACGTTGGTCGCGCCGAAGAAACCGAAAGTCATGCCGCCACCGTAATGGCTAAGCAAATAAGGGAAGATAGATTGGATCATAAAGTCGAAGATCCACAGGCCAAATACCGCAAAGCCCATGCCGACACCACGCATTCTTAATGGATAGATTTCCGCTAACATCAGCCAGAATACCGGCGCAATCCAACCCTGCATAAACACCAGGAATACCAACATCAAGCCAAGAATGACATAAGGTGCGTTGGCGAAATTGGCATGCAGCGTATCCACTCCGTTGACGGTTTCAGTGTGGAAGAAGAATTTAAACGCCAGGCCAATCAACACCAGGCTAACGGTTACCCCAGCCTGACCGGTGAAAAACATTTTTCGGCGTGAATGCTTGCCAATCAACGCCATGCCCAGCAGCGTCGCCAATACGGAGATAATGCCGTTTGCCACCGCGCCGGTCACCGCTGCCGCATCACCGAGCCCAGTTGCTTTCAGGACGGTTGGCGCGTAGTACATGATGGTGTTGACTCCAGTCACTCGAGTGGCCAGCACAATCATTAAACCAATCAAAACCAGTTGAATCACCCAGCGATTTTTTAGCTCAGCGAACAGATTAAACTTCACCTGATCAGCCTTAACGATCTGCTGAATCTCTTTCACTTCGCGGTCTACTTCCTCCGGAAGGCGCAATGTTTTCAGCACCTTTACGGCCTTATCCGTTTCGCCACGGCGAATAAAGAAGCGTGGCGATTCAGGCATCATTAACATCCCGAACCACAAAAGCGCACCCGGCAGTGCGGGAATCGCCAGCATAATGCGCCAGTTGTGCTGCATCTCTGGATACAGGTTTACAATCGCAGCGTTAACGGAATACGCCAGGAATTGCCCGGTCACGATCATTAATTCGTTGACCGTCACCAATCGTTCACGCTGATCTGCCCGCGCTAATTCGGAAATATAAATAGGTACTGTCACGGAGGCACAGCCCACCGCTAAGCCCAGAATAAAGCGGGCCACAATCATTGAGGGCACATCCCAGGCGAATGCAGTGCCTAAAGCGCCAAACATAAAGATAGCTGCAACCCATAGCAGGTTTTTACGCCTCCCCTGTTTATCCGATAAATATCCGCCAAATAACGATCCAAGTGCCGCACCGAATAACAGGAATGAGGTAATAAAACCTTCCTGCGCAGGTGTCAGATTCAGGTCATACTTCATGAAGATCAGCGCACCGGAAATAACACCGGTATCGTAACCAAAGCATAAACCACCAATCGTCGAAACAATGGTGATTAACCGCATGCGCTGAGGATTTTGCAGGTTCGTTTTATTATACATAGCTGTTCCATCTGGTTGTAAGGTAAAACCGTTGCAAGCCGTATTTTTGGTCAGTCGTCGCTGAGGAATTTTACGCAGCCTGAATCAGAACATTTAATTAATGCACAACATCATTATTGTTATTTTTCTGGCAACGCTGAATACGCTGTCAGTCCCCTTCTCGTTACAACAACGTTATATCAAAGTGAATTCCAAACACCAGTTGCTCTCGCCCACACGATTTAACAGCGTGCGAAAGATCATATATTCCTCACGAAAAGCACAAAAACCAGTGATTAAAGTCACATTGCAAATATTATGCGTTGACATAGCAAGAATGAAGACAGATTAAAAAAGCCATTTTTTCACATTTTTGTTAAAATATCTCTTAGCGACTATGGCACGCATTTAATGGCGCTTATCGCCTGTGGTTTCGTCAATTTTGTATTTCTACCTGTTCGTATACAGCAATTTTGATGATATTTTCACTTTAGCCCTCAACTTATCCCTATTGATTGCAAGTTCATGCCGCTCAACACAACATCATGCTTTCCTGGTATTTAATGTGTGGGTATATTTTGATCAAAATAAAAGTGTGACGACGATCAAATTTATATTTTAGCCAATGTTTAAAAAACAAAAATCAACACCTGGCACTCTCCTAAAATCATCAACGCCTTACCTGTCAATGGATTAAATATCAGTAAAAAGCAAAAATGATGATTACGAGGCTGAAAACTAATGCAAGAATAGCGCTATACCAACAGGAGCTACCATGATTACCTTTTGCATCAATGAACATCCCTCCGCCCGTGGCTTCGACAACAGTTTGCGTCCGCGCCTGGCGTTTATGTGCAAAGCAGAAGGTAAGGAAGAGGCCATTCCTCGCGTCATGCACAAGCATGATGACCGCTTTGAAGTGATGTTCATACGCTCAGGCAGTGGCATCTACAACATCGATGGCCGAGGCTATAACGTCAAGCAAGGCGATATCATGTTGTTTAACGCGAATGTACTTCATGACGAAAGCCCTGATGCGTCGGACGATTTATTGATCTTCAGTTGCGGCGTAGAACAACTTAAGGTTGATGGCTTGCCTCTCAATGTTCTCACCACGCGCGCCCAACCTGCCGTGATGCCCAGCGGTGAGTTTTATGATGAAATTTGCCAGTTGTTTGATCAGATGTGGGCACACGTTAACAGCAAACGGCTCTTTAGTGCCGAAATCGGCGATAACTTACTGAGCGTGCTGTTATTACTGTGCCGCAATATCTGGATTGAAAACAAACAAGAGCAGGAGAGCAATAACACCCTACTGGGACAACGCATCAAAGATTACATTGATAATCACTATAAAGAAGATATCGCACTGAGTTCGATCACCGCTGCATTGAATATGAATCAATTTTATCTGGCGCACGTATTTAAAGATTATTCAGGTTATTCACCCAAACAATATCAGACGCGTCGCCGAATTGGCGAGGCGCAAAATTTGCTATTGAGCACCAATCTGGGGGTCACTGAGGTGGCTAACGCCGTGGGTTACGATAACGTCAATAACTTCCATCGTATCTTTCATAATCTTGTCGGCATTCCACCTGCACGCTATAAAAAATTCTGGCTGACCGGGCAACTCAATCGTTAATTTTTCGTTCTTCCAAAAGCAAAATGCCCTCTTTCGAGGGCATCTTTTCATAGCGCAATCTTATTTCAATGTAATACGCGCAATACCATCGGTGCCTTTAGTTGAAGAGTCTTTATTGAACTCGGCCTTCAAGGTCACATACAGGGTATTGTTATCCGGTCCAATCAGCAGGCTGTTGGGATTCTGTTCGAATGACCAACTGTTCTTCACTGCGTAAGTGGTGGCATCCAACTGCAGCACTTTCTTCGATTCGCGCTGGCTGATGAAGATCTCATTGCGCTTCGCATCGAATTTAATGCCCAGAGAATCACCCTCGATACGCTTGATCACTTTACCGGTGCGCTCGTCAAAGACCAATGTGGCTTTGCCTTTAGAATCGTCAGTCACAAACAGGCGGCCAGTGGATGGATCTTCTGCCATGTTCAGGAACAGATACTCTTTACCGTCACCGACTGTCCAGCGCTTCTCGATTTTGTGGGTGCGCGGATTAATCACCAGGATCTCGCCAGAGCCGTTGGCCGCATAAATACGTTCAGTAACCGGAGAGTAAATAATGCCCGTTACCCATTTGCCCGCATTTTTAATCTCGGTTTTCAGTTTGAAGGTCTTAGTATCGACCACGGAGATATAACCTGGATCGGCCACTCGACCGACATACAACTCATTACCATGCCACAGCACTTCACGCGCACCCGCTGGGTAGCCTTCTTTGCTGATTTTGCCCGGGAACACTAAACGCTGCAGCACTTTACCGCTTTGTGCGTCCACTTTGGAGATAGCGCCATCCAGTGAGTTGGTGGTGTAGAACACGCTGCCCTGCTCATCGATCGCCGTACCAAAGTTTTTCAGATCGGTGTGAGTCTCACCCTTGGTCTCAAGCGTCGCAGGATCAAGACGATAGATCATACCGCCGTTAACATCTTTGAATGCCTGTGCGCTGGCGACAAACAGTGCTTTCGATGCTGGAGAGTAGGCCATTTCGTACAGGCCATCGCCCAGGTCGCGTTTCAACACTGCGGTATCAACCGGTTTTACAGTCTCAGCGGCTGGTGCCTCAGCTTTTTTGGCAGGTGCCTGGCAAGCCGTCAGGCTAAATGCTGCGGCGATCGCCATAGCAACAGTGGCTTTACGCGGGCTAAACAACGATTTCATGCTGAACTCCATCAATGGATGAACGGCTCCGACCACATCGTAGCGGGCGGAAAATACAAGAAGAATGAGAATCATACGCATTAACGTAAAGTAATCAAATATTCGCGTAGATTTATGTGCTCATTCCACCCGGCTAACTCAATTCGCCGCCTGATTTGACGCTACCTGATATTAAAAAAGTGCCAAATCTTGCCAAATAAAAGTGAAAACACCAGCAACTAACGGGTTATAAATCCCTCCAGATGACTGAATTACTTCGTGTTTACACATTATTACACTTCAAATTGAATCCTTGCGAGATTCTATAAAGCAAATGATTATCATTGGCGTTCGTAATCAGATCGAACCTTCGTTTACTCTGCCCTTTTGGTGGGGGTAGATGAGCACCAGCATAACAACTGAAGCGTATTGGCTTCATATAACAATCATTTATCACGGAAACTATTATGTCTTCGAACGGCAGGGAATCAGGCATCCGCAAAGCGTTTAGCGTTTCATTGTTGGCGATGGCAGTACACGCCCTTCTCAACCCCACTTTGGCGCAGGCTGCCGATACGACTCAGCAGGATCTGGTGGTCAATGCCTCCAGCAGTGACAGCAGTGGTGATACTGAGAAACAGGATTATGCGGTGAAAACCACGCGCGCCGGCACTAAACTGCTACTCACTCCGCGCGATGTCCCGCAATCAGTGAGTGTGGTGACGCAGCAGCGTATGCAGGATCAGCAGTTGCAAACCGTCACCGACGTGCTGAACAACACCACTGGTATCACCAGCAATTTGGTGGATTCTGAACGTTCAGAATACTATTCGCGCGGTTTCAAGATCACCAACTTCACCTTTGACGGCATCCCCACCTCGGTCGGTGATAGCTGGAACTATGGTGATGCAGCCTCGGACACGGCCATTTACGATCGTATTGAAGTGGTGCGCGGTGCCACCGGTTTGATGACTGGTGCTGGCAGTCCCTCTGCTTCGGTGAATATGGTGCGCAAGCACGCCGACAGCAAAGAGTTTACGGGTTCGGTGGACGCTAGCTATGGCAGTTGGGATAAACAGCGTTATGTTGCAGACATATCAGGGCCACTCAACAGCGAGGGTTCGTTGCGCGGGCGCGTGGTGACGGGTTATCAGGATCAGGACAGCTGGCTGGACCGCTATCATAAAAACAAGAAATTCCTATATGGCGTGGTCGATGCGGATTTGACCGACAAAACGACCTTTTCTCTCGGCTACGACTATGAAAAAGCGGATACTCGCGACCCAACCTGGGGTGGATTACCCGTCTTCTACAGCAACGGGTCACTTACCCATTACAACCGCAGCCTGAACTCAGGCGCAGACTGGACGTACTACCACACTGAAGTGCAGAAAGTGTATGCCGATCTGGTGCACAACTTCGATAACGGTTGGAGCTTCCATGTGAATGGCACCCATGCCAAGAATACGTTCAGTGACAAGCTTTTATATGTCATGGGTAATCCAGATGAAAGCACAGGTGAGGGTTCAACAGGATATGGCAGTCTGGACCGCGGTAAACGTGAGCAAACTTCGGTTGATGCCTTTGCCAGTGGACCGTTTGAGCTGTTAGGCCGCCAGCACCAATTAATGGCAGGCGTAAGCTACAGCCGTCAACACAACCAGACCTACAGCCAGGATGGCGTCACCGATCTGGATGAGTACGACATTACCGCCGCTGACATGGGCCCTTTCAACAATAACTGGAATGGCAATATTGCCGAACCTCAGTGGCAGGGTTGGTATCTGAACGCCAATGACGTTATCCGTCAGAAGTCAGCCTATACCGCAGCGCGTTTCTCATTGGCCGATCCGTTGTCATTGATTATTGGGGCGCGCTACACCGAGTGGAGCACCAACGGTAGCAGCGGTAACATGACCAAAAACAATACCACCCCGTATGCGGGTCTGGTGTATGACATCAATGATACCTGGTCAGCCTATGCCAGCTATACGTCGATTTTCCAGCCACAGACTTATCGCGACAGTTCAGGCCATTATCTCTCCCCAGTGACCGGGAAGAGCTACGAAACGGGTGTGAAATCAGCCTGGTATGATGGCCGTTTAACCGCCACCTTCGCAGTGTTCCGCATCCAGCAAGAGAATGTTGGCACCGAAGAGAATGGCGTGTACGTCAACAACAGCAGCGAGCAGGCCTACACCGCCACTAAGGGCGCACGCAGCAAAGGCGCCGAGTTTGAACTGAACGGTGCACTTACCGATAACCTGCAATTAACCTTCGGCGCAACGCGCTATGTAGCGCGTGATTCGGATGGTCGTTATAACCCTGATCAACCGCAAACCCAGTTCAAGCTGTTTACCCGATACAACGTACCGATGTTGCCTGACCTGACTATCGGCGGTGGTATTAACTGGCAGAACCGCGTATTTGAAGATGTGAGCGCGCCAGATGGCAGCACCCAGCGCGTGTATCAGGGAAGCTATCCACTGGCAAACCTGTTTGCCCGTTATCAGGTCACCAAACAGGTTGCGGTGCAAGCTAACGTCGATAACTTATTCGACCGTGAGTACTACACCTATATGAACAACTATGTTTACGGTGAGCCGCGCAACTTCTCGGTTAGCGTGTCATATCAATTCTGATAAAAAAAATCCCCGGCGCAAGGCCGGGGATACTTTCTGCATCACACTTTATTTTTATAATTAAAGCTGATCTGCGAATTCTGTTCTCGTGGCAGACGCCGCGCCTCCAGATATACCGATTTCCAATACGGATTATTCAGTGAGGAGCGCATCACGCCCTGGCTAACCGAAGCGTGGAGGAATTGGTGGTCGGTGTCATAAAAGCCAACATGTAACTCGTGTTTGATACGAAAGAACACTAAATCACCGGGTTGCAGGTGCGCCTTATCAACTGGCTGCCCCATGGCAATTAATTCGCGCGTTGTGACACGATCCATTGGAATATTGAAACGATCTTTTAAGGTTCGCCAGACAAAACCGGAGCAATCCACACCGTTTAATTGCGTGCCGCCCCACTGATATTTGGTGCCTTCCCATGAGTGCATCTGGTCGTGTAATGCCGCGATCACGGGAATCAAATCGGGTTGCTTACCACCATCGGTTGAAGCATCGACACTCTCTTCCGCAGGTGCATGAGAAGTTTTGGAAGAGCAACCTGCCAGGGTAATAACAAACAGACAGGCGATAAATTTTCTGGCCGCAGAGTTGATCATGAGATGACGTTTTCGCTGAGGGAGACAGTGGTTAGAGATTTATACCGCAAAAAAGTTGCAAAAATAAATAGCTCGCCGCTGAATTCTTTTAATCCTCTTCTTTTTTACTTAAGTTTACGCAAAGGTAACATCATGTATTTGGGATAAAAATTAACTATTCTTTCGCCAATCTTCGCTATCAAGGTTATTTATTCGCCCGACTCTGCTGCTATTTCATCCCACCATCAGCATCTGTCTGCCGATGGTGGCAAGCGGGTATCATTTTATTGTTTGGATTGACTGCGTAACGGCGACTCTGGCAGGAATAATGACAGAATAAAGGCCAGCGCCATCACCACCGCCGCCATCTGGAATGCCGCATGTACCGCTGCGCTAAATACCTGCAAATACGCTTGTTGCACATCATACGGCAAATGGTGCACTGCATTCGGGTCCAGCGTGGCGGGCAATACATCGCCCTTTTCCACCAATTCAGTCAAACCCGATTTCAAGACGTGACTAAACATCGCGCCAAACAGCGCCACCCCGATTGAACCGCCCACCGAACGGAACAACGTGACAGAGGATGTGGCGACGCCAATACGGTCGGGTGTCACACTGTTCTGAACGGCCAGGACTAACACCTGCATCACCATCCCCATGCCCATTCCGAGCACGCAGGCGTAGAGATAAATCTGCCACAGCGAGGATTGCAGCGTCAGCGTCGTCATGAGTGCCATCCCAACCGTCGCCAGCAAGGTTCCGCCAATCGGAAAAAGACGATACCGACCAGTTCGACTGATAATGCGTCCGCTGATAATCGATGTCACCAGCAGCCCACCCATCAGCGGCAGCAACTGCAACCCAGCTTCGGTCGGGGTTGAGCCTTTCACCACCTGCAAATAGAGCGGAAGGAAAGTGACGCTGCCGAACAGCGACATCCCGACAATAAAAGCCATCAAACTGGAGAGCGAAAAACTGCGATTACGGAACAGCCCAAGCGGAATAATCGGTTCCCATGCACGACGTTCTTCGTAGATAAAGCCAATCACTCCGACCAGACCAAACGCCAGGATGCACCACAACTGCGGATCGCTCCATGCCCGCAACGTACCGCCTTCACTGGTAAACAGGGTGATACCCACTAGCGCAAGACTCAGGCAAACAGCACCAGGATAATCAATCTCATGCGGTTTACGTTTGTTATCGGCTTTAAACACCGCATTAATAATCAGCAGCGCAAACAACCCTAACGGTAAATTGATATAGAAAATCCAGCGCCACGAGGCGTGCTGGACGATGAAGCCCCCCAGTAATGGCCCCACCACGGTCGCCAGACCGAAAACGCCGCCAAAGAGTCCCTGGTATTTACCGCGTTCTGCTGGTGGAATAATATCCGCGACGGCCGCCATACTGACCACCATCAGTCCGCCACCGCCGAGACCTTGCAGTGCGCGGGTAAAGATCAGTTGCTCCATATTTTGCGCCAGGCCACACAGTGCCGAGCCGATGAGAAACAAGATGACCGAGATTTGTAGCACCGTTTTACGGCCAAACAGATCGCCGAACTTGCCGTAAAGCGGGACAACAATTGTCGAGGCCAACATGTAGGCCGTGACGATCCACGACAGCCGATCAAGCCCGCCCAATTCACCCACAATGGTTGGCAGTGCTGTCGAGACGATGGTCTGGTCAAGGGCGGAAAGCAGCATGACCAGCATCAATGCGCCCATCAGCAAGCGGACGGAAGGAAGACGCTCTTCTCCACTGCCTGAGTGCGGCACAAGTGTTTTAGGTTTCATATCAGACACCAATTGAAATTAATTAAATACACAATTAATATTGATCGAAGTCTGACATGAAACAAGTGAGCGCGTAAAGATGACCGCACAAAAAGTCCCAGCTGATGATAAGACAACTCCTGCCAAACCCCGCCGTCCTGGGCGTCCGCGTGGCGGTGCCATCTCTGCACAACAGCGCGAGCACCTGTTGGATATTACGCTTGCGATTTATGCCGAAAGCGGCATCGCTGAAACCTCGCTGAATGCGATTGCACGTAAAGCTGGCGTGAGTCCGGCAATGCTCAACTACTATTTTCAGTCGCGCGAATCGTTGTTAGATGTGGTGGTTGAGGAGCGCTTTTTACCGCTACGCCTGCGTCTTGAAGCTCACTTCAACAACGACGAAAGTGACCCTGTCACTACTTTTAGTGGATTTATTCGTGAAATCGCTGACATAGTACTGAACAATGACTGGTTTGCCCCACTGTGGATGCAAGAAGTCACCAGCGGTTCTCACGGCTTAGGTCAGCACATTAAAGAACGATATGGTCATGCGGGACGAGACAAAGTCAGGGCTTTGATTGTGCGCTGGCAACGGCAGGGTTTATTGAATGCAGCGTTGAATCCCGATTTGCTGATGACCTCCATCCTGAGCATGATCCTCGTGCCGTTCACACGCTTCGCCAATGAGCCGGAGTTTGATACGGAGCTGATTGTACAGCACACACTTAGCCTGTTCTGCCAGGGGATCCGCCCGGTCAGCTAACCCGTTTTCTGCCTCGCAACTACACTGTTGAAATGACATTCGGCGAGCAGGAAAAACATGATGATTTTAGATGCCGATACCGATTTACAGCTTGAGCGTACCCTGCAAGTACCCGCCGATGTGATTTGGCGCTGCTGGACCACACCAGAACATCTCCAACACTTTTTTGTGCCTAAGCCTCATAAGTTAGTCAGTTGCGATATCGATCTGCATCCTGGTGGTCGGTTCAACACGGTTTTTGAGGTGGAGGGGAATGAAATGCGCAACGAAGGGGTGTTTCTGGAGCTGATACCGGGTCGTAAACTGGTCTTTACCGATACCTATACAGAAGGATGGAAACCTGCTGAGCATCCTTTCATGACCGCAGTATTGCTACTGGAACCGCTCAATCCCCATGCGACCCGCTATGTTGCCATTGCCAGGCATCGCAACGCTGAAGCGCGCGCCGAACATGAAAAAATGGGCTTTCATAGCGGCTGGGACATGGTTGCCGATCAGCTTGAGGCCTATGCCCAGATGCTTTAATGGGCACCTGCGGTTTTCTTGATAATGAGCCTACTTAAAGGCTCATGGGCAATGAAGCTTTACTTAAATTCCTTGAGCCAGGATTAACCTACTACTTCAATAAAAACATGTAGACCTTTGTGGCGTATAAGATCAACCTGCTGGACGATAATAACAAACTGGGTCTGCCAAATGATAACCAGGTAGCATTGGGTCTGGTGTATCAGTTCTAATATTTTGAAAGGCCAGCAGTGCTGGCCTTTTTCGACTACTCGCAGTTAAGTTTGCCACGGGTCAATTACTCGATCACTAATTGGACCTTTTTGCCCATTGCCGCAACCATACCCACCAACGAATCAATGGTAAATTTTTCTGTTTTAAGATTAACCACATCAGAAACTCGTGGTCTGGAAACGTGCAGGATCTTTGCCGCTTCAATCTGCTTATGGCCGCTTGCCGTCATCCATTCAGAAATTTCAGTCATTAGCTGCTTTTTTAATTCATCGGCTCGGTTAATTTCTTCATGAGATTGTGTCAGAAGGGAGTCCGCTTCAGCCGGTTCGAATCCGAGATCAGCAAAAATATTGCTGCCCGCTTTGGTGATATGCCGCGACTGGGTATCGATTTTATCGGTCATGTTAATTTTCTCCGTTCTTCGATAACTGCTTTATAACGCTCGATGATTATATTCACATCTTTGGGGCTGGTTTGTTGTGTTTTCTTTTGAAAGGCATGTATGACATAAATGGCTTCAACAAATTTTGCCACATAAACGACGCGATATTCGCCATCATCGCCTTTTATTTTGATCTCAATAACACCTGCTCCCCAGCGATTTACAGCCTTGTAGTGAGTGGGATTATGTCCATTTTGAATTTTGTGAAGTTCAAATCCAACGTCCTTTTTCACCTCATTGGGGAACATTTTGATGTCCTCCAGAGTTGTACCACGCCAGTCTAAATCCTTTTCATCCATTTCCGTGCGCTCCACACCACTCCATTTGTGTATAAAATATTATACACATCTAAGTGTACGGAACAAACTTCAGGCAATAAAAAACCCCGCATTTGCGAGGCTTCTCTCAAACTAATGTGTTTACGGATACAACCCGCGATCCTTCCTTGCCAGCAGAATTCGCTCGCAGGCAACGGCGTAAGCTGCCGTACGCAGCGTCACGTTCAGCGCATCCGCTTTATGCCACACCGTTTCAATCGCGTGCTGCATAATGCTGTCCAGCCGTTGATTGATCTCCTCTTCGCTCCAGAAGAAGCTGGAGAAATCCTGCACCCATTCGAAGTAACTCACCGTCACGCCGCCCGCATTCGCAATCACATCTGGCACCACAGCAATGCCGCGTTGCTGCAAGATATCATCCGCTTCCGGTAGCGTTGGGCCATTTGCCCCCTCAATAATCAGGCTGCACTTCAGTTGGTTGGCACGTTCAGCAGTGATCTGCCCTTCCAGCGCAGCAGGCACCAGAATGTCGTAAGGCTGTGTCCAAAAATGTTCATCCGCTATGGTGTCAGCACCCGGGAAGCCCGCGATACTACCGTGAGCCTGCTGCCACGTGTGTAACGCCGGGATATCCACTCCGCTGGACAAATACAATGTGGCTTTGTGATCCTGCACCGCCACCACTTTTGCCCCAATCGCATGGAACAGTTCGGCGCTGACGCTGCCAACGTTACCAAAACCCTGCACCGCCACGCGGCTACTAGACACATCGATGCCCAGCTTAGTTGCAGCGCTGCAACCGGTGACGAAAACCCCGCGCCCGGTAGCTTTGACGCGCCCCAGTGACCCGCCCAGATGCACCGGTTTGCCGGTCACTACACCGGTGGTAGTGGCGCCAACGTTCATCGACCAGGTATCCATCATCCACGCCATTACCTGCGCGTTGGTTCCAACATCAGGGGCGGGAATATCCTGTTGGGGACCAATCATATTGCCGATCTCGCTGGTATAGCGCCGGGTTAAACGCTCCAGCTCTTTCTGGGATAAGGTTGCCGGATCGACACGCACGCCGCCTTTTGCTCCGCCAAACGGCAAATTCAGTGCGGCGCACTTCACCGTCATCCATGCAGAGAGCGCCATCACTTCCTGCAACGTCACATCAGGATGGAAACGCACCCCACCCTTACCCGGCCCACGCGACAAATTGTGCTGCACGCGATAACCCTCAAAATGACGCACTGAGCCATCATCCATTTCCAGAGGGATATCAACGATTAATGCCCGCTTCGGATGCGTCAACGTATCGGCCCAGCGGCTAAGATCGCCCAGCAGTGGCAACACGCGTTCAACCTGCGTCAAATACGTTGACCAGGCTGAGTGACAGTCGCCTGTCACATAGGAAAGTTCAGACAAACTGACCTCCAGATTTTACTGTCAGGATAGAAAATGCCGCCAACGGCAGAATGGCGGCGAGAGGATTGGTTTAGTCGTGCAGGCCGAGTTTTTTCTCCAGATAGTGGATGTTGGTGCCACCCTGCTGGAAATGTTCGTCGGACATGATTTTCATCTGCAGCTCGACGTTGGTCTTGATGCCGTCGATGATCAGTTCCGCCAGCGCATTTTTCATGCGCGCGATGGCCACTTCACGGGTGTCACCGTAGGTGATCAGCTTGCCGATCATGGAATCGTAGTACGGCGGCACGCTGTAGCCGGCATAGATGTGCGATTCCCAGCGCACGCCAAAACCGCCTGGCGCGTGGAAACGGGTGATCTTGCCCGGGCTCGGCAGGAAGGTGTTCGGATCCTCGGCGTTGATACGGCACTCCAGCGCATGACCGCGAACAATCACGTCTTCCTGTTTGATCGACAGCGGCTGACCGGCAGCAATACGCAGCTGCTCTTTGATCAGATCCACGCCGGTGATCATCTCGGTCACCGG
>NZ_JBBCKX010000022.1:0-95182 GCF_037153115.1 Pantoea sp. USMM079 | reverse complement strand
TACTGAGAAAAATAGCACGCGGAACGTTATACGCACTGCGGGCCTGAACAAACTGCGCATGGAGGATAAGCGTGGTGAGGAGCATATTAAGCTCAGCACGGAGTATGGGGGTAAGACGCAGCTTAATCTTGGTCATAGCGTAGATGCTTCAGGAACACTAAGAGGAGAGGGTGCTGAACTTCGCACGGACAAGCACATAGCGGTGCGGGGTGGGGCCGGATTGTTTATTTCTGCAGATAAACAACCTAAGGCACTAGGGCCAATACTGGAAATGCAGGCGGCAATGGAGAGGCTTAAACAGTCTGCTGAACAGATGGATTCCCTCTCTAAAGATGCACAGTCTGCGAAAGCGGAACCAGCACAAATAGAGGCGCAGCTTTCTTTCATGCGCGAACAAATTAAAGAATTGAAAGAGGCCGTTGCGGTGTTGAGTGCACCAGAGGGGATTGCTTTAACAAGCGGTAAGCATTTGCAGCTGGCAGCGCGGCAAAATCTCACGTTCAGTGCTGGTGCTGATACTGATATTGGCATTGTGAAACGATTGTTCGTGGGGGTTGGCCATGGGGTGAGTCTGTTTGTCCGAAAATTAGGTATTAAGCTTATCGCTAACCAAGGCCCCGTAACTATTCAGGCGCAAAATGATCAACTCCAATTGCTGGCACGGCAGGGGCTGGAAATAACCAGCACAGAAGATGAAATTCATATTGTTGCTAAGAAGAAAATCGTTCTGAATGCAGGGGGATCCTACATTACCCTTGACCCGTACAAGATTGAATTAGGTACCAACGGTGATTGCAATATTAGAGCAGCCGACTTTGCTTACAGTGAACCAGCCAATATGGATGCCAGCCATCCAGAATATCCGGCGCTGCAAGAAAATGTAAAACAATCGCTGCGTTTACATATTCCACAGGCACCTAACGCTCCTGAAATAAGCTGGGCTGGCATGCCATATTCCCTTTTTGCAGATGGATCGTTGGTTAAATCAGGTGTACTGGACAAGAGCGGCCAACTCCCAATTGACCATCAAGTGGTGACCAGAGAGTACACACTGGAAATGGCTAATGGTGTGCGTTATCAGATCCCTGTCGTTGATGCATACACTAACCCGGAGCAGGGCAAACTGGCTAATCTTGGGTTCCATCATCATCCGTCGATGGCCAGTTCTGACATTAATACGCCCGACACCCATACTGCCCACCGTATGACCTATGCCCGCCTCTTGGGTAATGTAAACGACAAGGATGAAGTTTAATGAAAAAGGACCCTTTTGTTGTCCCTATTGCCCCTCAGGAAGCGGATCACGGGGTGATTACCTCTCCCTGGTTTGTTCAGAATACGGAATACCCGCCAACCCTGGCGACCTATAAGCCGCTGGTCAATGGTGAAGAGGCTTTTGCTGCGGTTCATCACGCCATTGCGAATGCGAAGAAATCAGTGGATATCATCTGCTGGGGTTTCCAGCCTTCAATGTATTTTATCCGCGATGGGCAGGCCCCCTCGATTGGAGAGTTACTCGTTGACGTTGCGAGAAAAAACAACGTGGAAGTGCGAGTACTGGGTTGGGAAATGCCACTCAATTCAGCAGGGGGAGCAGGTGAAGCCAATCTGCCCGGCAAAGGTATTGTGCGTATAAAAGATCGGGCAGGACAAAGCGCGACGGATGAGCAATATGCGAATGACAGGAAATGGTTTGCAGAGTATGCCCTGTTTAATACGGTTAAAGAGATATCAGTCGGTATCGGAACAACGCCAAAAAGATTAAAGCAATTCCCGCAGTTTGTAAGCAGGGGCTTCAATGTTGATGAACGTGCGGAGATACGATATCAGGCAGCACTGCATGCCCTTGATAAAGACATCAGTAAAATGACCGTGGCACTTCTGGCGGCGACAGCCACTCATCACCAGAAAACAGTCCTGGTGGATTACGAATTACCGGAGCATGCGGTAGGTTTTGTGATGGGCCACAACATGCTCGATGAGTACTGGGATACAGATGACCATTCATCCAGGCGTCGGGCAGGCAGCGTGGATGCGTATGCACCCAATATGGGAGCCAGCGGGTTTCTCCCGCGCCAGGATATCTCAAGTCAGGTAACGGGCCCGATACTGGAACACCTGCACGAGAATTTTGCTAAGGCGTGGTGTAAGGAAACGCATCAGGATCTGCTGGCTTTGCGTAATGCTAAGAGAGTGGCCAAAGAACTGAAGCCCCGCCCTGAATACGGCACGCCGATTATGGCTCAACTGCTTCGTACTCAGGCACAGGAACAAAAACGGGATATCGAGACGCTTTATTTGCAGGCAGTTAACAATGCCACTCAGTTTATCTATATAGAGAATCAGTATTTCCGCTGGCCGCCGATGGCTGAGTTGATTAATAAAATTGCAGAAGAACAGACAAGCAAAGGGCGAGACCATAATAAACATGGTGCTTTGTATTTGTTTGTAGTGACCAACGCCACAGATGAGGGTATCGGGTCGGGTACCGTCAATACCCAGCGCATGCTTGAGACGCTGGGACGGGCGGAAATAATTCCGGGTATCACAAAACAAATGCAGATTGATAAACTCCGGAGAGAAGCAGGAACAACGCCTGTTTCTGCGATGTATACACCTAAAAATGCTGAGGATTTTTTAAAGAAACAGCGAGAGCTGGACGCAAAGATACTTGAAATTGAAAAAAGTACGATTGTCCCCGAGCCCCGGCCTGGTTTAAACATCCATGTCTGCTCTCTTGTGGCACTGGACTCCCCTCCTGACAACTGGATGCCAGTTTATATTCACTCCAAGTTAATGATTGTGAATGACGTATTT
Organism: Pantoea sp. USMM079; assembly: GCF_037153115.1. Taxonomy (NCBI): domain Bacteria; kingdom Pseudomonadati; phylum Pseudomonadota; class Gammaproteobacteria; order Enterobacterales; family Erwiniaceae; genus Pantoea; species Pantoea sp. USMM079. The sequence continues at coordinate 92,365 of NZ_JBBCKX010000022.1, read as the reverse complement.
ACTACGCATGGGTCCGCCAATATTAATACCCGCAGCATGCAGGTGGACAGTGAAATGAATATTGCTCACGAATGGGCCAGTGTGACTCAGGATTTAAGGAGGAGGTTATGGAGGATTCATACTAATGAGAGAGGGATGCAAGACGATTCTGAAGATGCATTCAATTCATGGGGAGACATAATTAACAGAAATGAAGCGCTCAAGGATGCTGCTGAATATAAGCCATTTGCACCTCTTGTTAAGTTTTATTACAATGATTCAAAACTTAAGGATTGGGACTGATGTGGAGACCGTTACTTCTTTTCTGCTTTATTGTTATCGGCTGCGATCAGAATATTAATGTGAATGCTAAAGGGAATTCACCAAAGGATCATTCCATGCCATCTTTAGATGAAATACATACCCAACTGACTTTTGTCTGTAAATTTGAAGTTATTCCGCAGTCTAATCCTGATACCGAATTGCTTTTTAACTACTCACGCTGGCTGCAAAAAAACAATCAATTAGATGAGGACGAAGAAGTGAATACGGAAGTGGCTCGCCTCTATCGTATTGCGGCAGAAAATGGCCATATGAAGGCTAATATTAATCTGCAGAATGGCTCGCTGCGTGGACAGCTCAATTTAACGGCTTCAGAGCAGTTACGTTACAGCCAGCAACTTATCGATCAAGGGGTTGCCAGCGGCTACTACTATATTGCCATCTATTTGCAGCATGGCGCCGCGGGGCTGAAGAAGGATGAGGACATGGCGCTGCGTTACTACCGTAAAGCAGCTGATGAAGGAAGTGCTCTGGCACAGGCTTATATAGGCGGCAAGCTATCACCAAAAGGGATGGCTCCAGACATAGCTAAAGAGATGCTGTTCTGTGCAGCAACGCAAGGATCAGGAGATGCAGCTAATAAACTGGGAAATATGCTAGCCGTGAATAAACAATTCCTAAAGGCAGCCGAGGCATTTCAGTTAGGTGTTGTTGCCGGGGATAGAAGTTCCGCAAGTTTTCTAGAATCTGGATTTAATGGCCCTAAGCCCACTGACAGTCTCTATTTTCTTGGCCAGCAAAAAGATCCCGAACGTGTCCGCCGCTATAAGCTTATCAGGCGAATACTTGCAGATTACTCCTACGCCCATCCCACCGTACCCGAAATCAACGATATCGTTCCGTTACCGCCCGCGCCTTTGCCGGAATGGGACGGCAAACTGAAGTGGGTGGAGGCCCGCGAAGCCAACATCCCGCCGGAAAAACCGGGTGAGGCGCTGATTGCCCGGCTGGCGAAGAAGAAGCACCTGAACCCGGCAACCGGCAGGCCGCTGCCTGAATCCCCGGACTTTGATAAACAGAGCACGTCGCTGCTGCTGTGCCATAGCGGAGAACCCTGCCCGAGAAGCGGCTACTGGCAGACGGCCTGGATACCGGACAGCGGAACAGGCCCGGAAGAGGTGCGTTACTTCAGGGAGGGGGATACGATGCCGGCTGACCGCATAACGCGCATTCATTCCCGCCCCTGGCCCCTGCGTGACAGGCACACGGAGGAAGAGCAGCCCGTGACGTGGCGTTATCTGGGCGAGGCCTAGGACAGCGCAAGCCGTTAACACAAGGAAGAGCAGGCCATGTCAAACAAGTACAGCCAGCGGCACGCCGTCATCATCCATCGATGGCCAGTTCTGACATTAATACGCCCGACACCCATACTGCCCACCGTATGACCTATGCCCGCCTCTTGGGTAATGTAAACGACAAGGATGAAGTTTAATGAAAAAGGACCCTTTTGTTGTCCCTATTGCCCCTCAGGAAGCGGATCACGGGGTGATTACCTCTCCCTGGTTTGTTCAGAATACGGAATACCCGCCAGCCCTGGCGACCTATAAGCCGCTGGTCAATGGTGAAGAGGCTTTTGCTGCGGTTCATCACGCCATTGCGAATGCGAAGAAATCAGTGGATATCATCTGCTGGGGTTTCCAGCCTTCAATGTATTTTATCCGCGATGGGCAGGCCCCCTCGATTGGAGAGTTACTCGTTGACGTTGCGAGAAAAAACAACGTGGAAGTGCGAGTACTGGGTTGGGAAATGCCACTCAATTCAGCAGGGGGAGCAGGTGAAGCCAATCTGCCCGGCAAAGGTATTGTGCGTATAAAAGATCGGGCAGGACAAAGCGCGACGGATGAGCAATATGCGAATGACAGGAAATGGTTTGCAGAGTATGCCCTGTTTAATACGGTTAAAGAGATTTCAGTCGGTATCGGAACAACGCCAAAAAGATTAAAGCAATTCCCGCAGTTTGTAAGCAGGGGCTTCAATGTTGATGAACGTGCGGAGATACGATATCAGGCAGCACTGCATGCCCTTGATAAAGACATCAGTAAAATGACCGTGGCACTTCTGGCGGCGACAGCCACTCATCACCAGAAAACAGTCCTGGTGGATTACGAATTACCGGAGCATGCAGTGGGTTTTGTGATGGGCCACAACATGCTCGATGAGTACTGGGATACAGATGAGCACTCATCCAGGCGTCGGGCAGGCAGCGTGGATGCGTATGCATCCAATATGGGAGCCAGCGGGTTTCTCCCGCGCCAGGATATCTCAAGTCAGGTAACGGGCCCGATACTGGAACACCTGCACGAGAATTTTGCTAAGGCGTGGTGTAAGGAAACGCATCAGGATCTGCTGGCTTTGCGTAATGCAAAGAAAGTGGCCAAAGAACTGAAGCCCCGCCCTGAATACGGCACGCCGATGATGGCTCAACTGCTCCGCACTCAGGCACAGGAACAAAAACGGGATATCGAGACGCTTTATTTGCAGGCAGTCAACAATGCCACTCAGTTTATCTATATAGAGAATCAGTATTTCCGCTGGCCGCCGATGGCCAAATTAATTACTGAAACTGTAGCAAAACAAATAAAAAATGGTCGCGACTCTAAAAAAGATGGTGTTCTGCATTTGTTTGTAGTGACCAATGCTACAGATGAGGGTATTGGTTCGGGTACCGTTAATACCCAGCGCATGCTGGATTTACTTGGTCGGGCCGATACCATGCCGGGTATCACTAAGCTTAAACTGAAAGAAGAATTCCGAAAAAGCCTGCCCAGCGGTCCCTCAATCAATGCTCCCTATGGAGAGAAGCTGAAATACATTTATGAACGGGATGCTGCAATAAAAGAAAAAGAGAAAGAAATAGATGAGAGCATCATTCCCCTTGTAGATATACCAGGTCTAAAAGTGCATGTATGTTCGCTGGTCGCAATGGATTCTCCGCCAGATAAATGGATGCCTGTTTATATTCACTCCAAGTTGATGATTATCAATGACGTGTTTACCACGCATGGCTCTGCCAATATTAACACCCGCAGTATGCAGGTGGACAGTGAGATGAATATTGCTCATGAGTGGGGGAGTGTGACGCAGGATTTAAGAAGAAGATTGTGGGACTTGCACACTAACGGGCAAGGTGGACAGGATAATCCTGAAGATGCATTTAAGGCCTGGGGGAGTCTTCTTGAGAGTAACCTAGAGAATCAGAAACCAGAGAATCAAATGCCTCCAAATGCTCCATTAATTAAATTTAACTATGATAAACCTAACTTGAGCGATCTGGACTAATGCGCAAACTATTAATATTGTGCAGCCTCCTTCTGACGGGCTGTGATGGGGGCAACGCTCCGCTAGTTTTTAAAAAGGATAATTCTATGGACCCCCTCAGCAACATCAATGCCCGCCTGGCATTTTCCTGCCAGCATGAAATTTTACCTGATCCTGATGCTGCTGCGGACATTTTGTTTAACTATGCTCGTTGGTTACAGAAAAATAATAACTTTAAGCAGGACAAGTCGGTGGATTTGGACGTTGCGCGTCTCTATCGGATTGCGGCAGAAAACGGGCATGCCAAGGCTAATATTAATCTGCAGAACGGTTCACTGCGCGGTCAGTTCGGATTAACGGCGACTGAGCGGCAGCGCTTCAGCCAGCAACTCATTGATGCCGGGGTCGCCAGCGGCTACTACTTTATCGCTATCTATCTTCAGCACGGTGCTGCGGGGCTGAAGCAGGATGAGGATATGGCGCTGCGTTACTACCGTAAAGCGGCTGATGAAGGCAACGCCCAGGCACAGGCTTACGTGGGCGAAAAGTTATCTTGGCTTGAGAATACCGGAGACATAGTCCGGAAGATGCGGCATTGCGCAGCAGAACAGGGGGACGGCAAAGCCGCATTATCGCTGGGAATTAACCTGAAGGCAAAAAAGAATTATCAAAAGGCAGCCGAAGCATTTCAATTGGGGGTAGCTGCCGGTAATGAAAATTCTGCAAGCTTTTTAGAAGAAGGATTTTCCGGTCCCGAGCCTACAGACAGGCTCTATTATCTAGGCCAGCAAAAAGACCCCGAACGCGCAAAGCGCTATAAGGCTATCTGGAAGATATTGTCAGATTACTCCTACGCCCATCCCACCGTACCCGAAATCAACGACATCGTTCCGCTACCGCCCGCGCCTTTGCCCGAATGGGACGGCAAACTAAAGTGGCTGGAGGCCCGCGAAGCCAATATTCCGCCGGAAAAACCGGGTGAGGCGCTGATTGCCCGGCTGGCGAAGAAGAAGCACCTGAACCCGGCGACCGGCAGGCCGCTGCCTGAGTCACCGGACTTTGATAAACAGAGCGCGTCGCTGCTGCTGTGCCATAGCGGAGAACCCTGCCCGAGAAGCGGCTACTGGCAGACGGCCTGGATACCGGACAGCGGAACAGGCCCGGAAGAGGTGCGTTACTTCAGGGAGGGGGATACGATGCCGGCTGACCGCATAACGCGCATTCATTCCCGCCCCTGGCCATTGCGTGACAGGCACACGGAAGAAGAACAGTCCGTGACGTGGCGTTATCTGGGCGAGGCCTAGAACAGCGTAAGTCGTTTAACAGCAGGGAGAGCAATCATGAAAAAAAGGTACAGCCAGCGACACGCTGCTATCGGGATGCTTTGCCTGCTGCTGGCAGGGTGCGATAACAGCGCTTCCCCGTTTCAGACAAACATGAGTGACATCCCGCCGCCCGGCGGGGCCAGCACCGGGCAGGCCTTAACCTGCAGACACGAGATTATTCCGGGGCCGGAAGCTGATACTGATGTGCTGTTCAGATACGCCCGCTGGTTGCAGGTGAACAATCAGCTCAGGCAGGACAAAGTCATAGACCTGGAAATTGCCCGTCTCTACCGGATTGCAGCGGAGAACGGACATGCCAAAGCCACCATCAATCTGCAGAACGGGTCGCTGCGCGGGCGTTTTGGGCTGACTGCATCAGAAAGACGCCGTTTCAGCCAGCAGCTTATCGATGCCGGAGTCGCCAGCGGCTACTACTTTATCGCCATCTATCTGCAGCATGGAGCTGCGGGGCTGAAGCAGGATGAGGAAATGGCGCTGCGTTACTATCGTAAGGCGGCTGATGAAGGGAGTGCTCTGGCACAGGTGTATCTGGGCAAAAAACTTGAGCCAATTGATATCGCACCGGATGTTGCCAGGCAAATGTATCTCTGTGCTGCTCAGCAGGGAGAGGGAGAAGCGGCGAGTATATTAGGCTCCATGCTCAAGTTTAGGAAAAATTACCAGGAAGCGGTGCGGGTATATCAGTTAGGGGTCGCTGCGGGGGATCCTCTTTCGACAAGTTTTTTAATGGACGGATTTAATGATCCTTCACCAGATAACCCTCTTGACTATCTGGATTTAAAAAAAGACCCAGAGCGTTCCCGGCGATACAGGGCTATCTGGCGAATACTGGAAAATTACTCCTACGCCCATCCCACCGTACCCGAAATCAACGATATCGTTCCGTTACCGCCCGCGCCTTTGCCGGAATGGGACGGCAAACTGAAGTGGGTGGAGGCCCGCGAAGCCAACATCCCGCCGGAGAAACCGGGTGAGGCGCTGATTGCCCGGCTGGCGAAGAAGAAGCACCTGAACCCGGCAACCGGCAGGCCGCTGCCTGAGTCACCGGACTTTGATAAACAGAGCACGTCGCTGCTGCTGTGCCATAGCGGAGAACCCTGCCCGAGAAGCGGCTACTGGCAGACGGCCTGGATACCGGACAGCGGAACAGGCCCGGAAGAGGTGCGTTACTTCAGGGAGGGAGATACGATGCCGGCTGACCGCATAACGCGCATTCATCCCCGCCCCTGGCCCTTGCGTGACAGGCACACGGAGGAAGAGCAGCCCGTGACGTGGCGTTATCTGGGCGAGGCCTAGGACAGCGTAAGTCGTTTAACAGCAGGGAGAGCAGTCATGAAAAAAAGGTACAGCCAGCGACACGCCACTATCGGGATGCTCTGCCTGTTGCTGGCAGGGTGCGATAACAGCGCTTCCCCGTTTCAGACAAACATCCGTGGTATCCCATCGCCCGGCGGGGCCAGCAACGGGCAGGCCTTCAACTGCAAATACGAGGTTATCCCGGGTCCGGAAGCGGAGGCTGATGTGCTGTTCAGATACGCCCGCTGGCTGCAGGTGAACAACCAGCTCAGGCAGGACAAGGTCATAGACCTGGAAATTGCCCGTCTCTATCGGATTGCAGCGGAGAACGGGCATGCCAAAGCCACCATCAATCTGCAGAACGGGTCGCTGCGCGGGCATTTTGGTCTGACTGCATCGGAAAGACGCCGCTTCAGCCAGAAGCTTATCGATGCCGGAGTCGCCAGCGGCTACTACTTTATTGCCATCTATCTGCAGCACGGTGCTGCGGGGCTGAAGCAGGATGAGGACATGGCGCTGCGTTACTATCGTAAGGCGGCTGATGAAGGGAGTGCTCTGGCACAGGCCTATGTGGGCGAAAAACTTGCACCGATTGATATTGCCCCCGACGTTGCAAAACAGATGTTGCTATGCGCAGCTGAGCAAGGTAATGGCGAGGCAGCATTATCGCTGGGAGTTGGTCTCGCAATAGATAAAAAGTATTCAGAGGCTTTGCATGCATTCCAGCTCGGAGTGGCGGCAGGTAATTCAAACTCAGCTAGTTTTTTAGAAGAAGGATTTTACGGTCCCGAGCCTACAGACAGGCTCTATTATCTAGGCCAGCAAAAAGACCCCGAACGCGCACGGCGCTATAAGGCTATCTGGAAGATATTGTCAGATTACTCCTACGCCCATCCCAGCGTACCCGAAATCAACGACATCGTACCGCTACCGCCCGCGCCTTTGCCCGAATGGGACGGCAAGCTGAAGTGGCTGGAGGCCCGCGAAGCCAACATCCCGCCGGAAAAACCGGGTGAGGCGCTGATTGCCCGGCTGGCGAAGAAGAAGCACCTGAACCCGGCGACCGGCAGGCCGCTGCCGGAATCACCGGACTTTGATAAACAGAGCGCGTCGCTGCTGCTGTGCCACAGCGGAGAACCCTGCCCGAGAAGCGGTTACTGGCAGACGGCCTGGATACCGGACAGCGGAACAGGCCCGGAAGAGGTGCGTTACTTCAGGGAGGGGGGGATACGATGCCGGCCGACCGCATAACGCGCATTCATTCCCGCCCCTGGCCCTTGCGTGACAGGCACACGGAGGAAGAGCAGCCCGTGACGTGGCGTTATCTGGGCGAGGCCTAGGACAGCGTAAGTCGTTTAACAGCAGGGAGAGCAGTCATGAAAAAAAGGTACAGCCAGCGACACGCCACTATCGGGATGCTCTGCCTGTTGCTGGCAGGGTGCGATAACAGCGCTTCCCCGTTTCAGACAAACATCCGTGGTATCCCATCGCCCGGCGGGGCCAGCAACGGGCAGGCCTTCAACTGCAAATACGAGGTTATCCCGGGTCCGGAAGCGGAGGCTGATGTGCTGTTCAGATACGCCCGCTGGCTGCAGGTGAACAACCAGCTCAGGCAGGACAAGGTCATAGACCTGGAAATTGCCCGTCTCTATCGGATTGCAGCGGAGAACGGGCATGCCAAAGCCACCATCAATCTGCAGAACGGGTCGCTGCGCGGGCATTTTGGTCTGACTGCATCGGAAAGACGCCGCTTCAGCCAGAAGCTTATCGATGCCGGAGTCGCCAGCGGCTACTACTTTATTGCCATCTATCTGCAGCACGGTGCTGCGGGGCTGAAGCAGGATGAGGACATGGCGCTGCGTTACTATCGTAAGGCGGCTGATGAAGGGAGTGCTCTGGCACAGGCCTATGTGGGCGATAAACTTGCACCGGTTGACATTGCCCCCGACGTTGCAAAACAGATGTTGCTATGCGCAGCTGAGCAAGGTAATGGCGAGGCAGCCCTATCGCTGGGGATTGGCCTCAAAATAAATAAAAAGTATTCAGAGGCTTTGCATGCATTCCAGCTCGGAGTGGCGGCAGGTAATTCAAACTCAGCAAGTTTTTTAAGGAATGGATTTTCCGGTCCCGAGCCTACAGACAGGCTCTATTATCTAGGCCAGCAAAACAACCCCGAACGCGCACGGCGCTATAAGGCTATCTGGAATATACTGGCGGATTACTCCTACGCCCATCCCGCCGTACCCGAAATCAACGATATTGTTCCGCTACCGCCCGCGCCTTTGCCGGAATGGGACGGGAAGCTGAAGTGGCTGGAGGCCCGCGAAGCCAACATCCCGCCGGAAAAACCGGGTGAGGCGCTGATTGCACGGCTAGCGAAGAAGAAGCACTTGGATCAGGTGACGGGCAGACCGCTGACGCATTAAATGGTTTCATCAGAAAGAATATGTCATTCATGTTGTGCTATAGCGGTAATACAACGTCATTCAGTCGGTAATTTTTATTTCAGATAATCCTCAAATTGTTTTATTTAGTGACAAGTTTCTAATTTAACTAATTTATTAAAGGTATATTTAATAATGAAAAATATTATTCGGCTGGGTGATAAACATACCGGCGGCGGCTCTGTATTAAGTGCTTCAATGAAGATGATGTTTCACGGTGTAGGTGCTGCGCGAGTGGGAGATCCTGTTGACTGCCCTAAGCACGGTAAAAATGTTATCGCAGAGGGCCATGCAACCTACAAAGATTACGGGCGACCGGTGGCATTTCATGGGCATCGTTGTGCATGTGGGTGCAGCTTGATATCAAGCCTACCATCAGCAACGGCGATGTAAATATGCCAGTCAATCTCAAATTAATACCATCACCTGCAATTAAACCGGTGGTGCCAAAATGGTGGGTGTGGCTTTTAATGTTGCTCATCATGATAATCGTTGGCATAAATTACGCCATAATGATGAAGATCTCTAAACCGGACATGAGCAACATAATATTTTGGGAGAACGCGCTTGAATTGCCCTTTTTAGGTTGGGCTTTTCTATTGTTTTTCCGTCTGGCCTGGTTTAAAGGACAATCCAATGCAGCTATAAACAGTGATCGGTTACGTGAAAAACAACTCAATCGAGAACTACAGCGCGGGCAGCGTTGTTTAAATGTCTATGGATTAAGTCTCCATACTACTTTCCGCACTGACGCTGATACTCAAGGTAACTTACAGTGGGATGCTTTGAGCCAAAAAAAGGCGGCATTGAAAACACAGCCATCATGGTTGGGATGCCGGGGTGTCCGACACAGTCGTTTAATCAGAAATAATGAAGAAGCCGTAGAGCAATTATTGAAGCGGGGGTACGCTAAAGTGCTGGAAGAACTCAGCCCAATCCTTGCCATGATGTCAGAAGAAACATCTATTGCGGTATTACTTGAATGCGAGAGTCACCTGAATAGTCATCAGATAGGGAGTACTTTTAGGCAGTGCTGGGATGACATTAGCATAGCTCAACCCGTTACGCTCATTTCAGGTGCCGGGCTTGCCGTCATTGACCAATGGATAGATCAAAGCAGTAATGAAAAAACAATGCTCTTAGTCTTAGCCGCACAGATTGAACCCGAACATCCTGAGGGAACTTCAGAAGCAATTGTCGGCTTACTGCTCGGTCATTCACTCCCTATCCATAATCTACCGATTCTTGCGCGGTTGCATCGTCCGGAACAGTCATATCATACAGACGTTAAAGATTTGGAATATGCTATTGCGCACTCCCTGAAATGGGTTCCCATAACGGGTGAAAGTATAGAGTCTGGCTGGCTGGTTGGTATCCATTCGGAACATAATATTGCTGTTGCCACGGCATTAAAATCTGTAAAAAGTCCAATCAATATCGGGCAGGACTTAAATAATCTTGATGCAATATTGGGATATCCTGGTTGTTCTGCTCCATGGGTTGCCATCGCCTGCGCCGCACAATTCTGCAGAAATGGAAAAGCGCAATTGATCTTGAGTGGTAATCGTACCAACGCACCGTTGTGGGCCACAATAGTTTCGCCTGAGGGGCTATCAACTCAGTCGTGATACACGAATTAGTAAAGAAAATGGAATGATGAAAACTAATGATTGTGCAACAGGGAATAAATGATGAACACATCGAATAAAGGAAGTGATAGGCACTGGATAGGTCGTTATAGCGTTATTTTTCTTGTGCTCACTGCGATTGCCTGGGGTATTTATCGTTTTGGTGAAAGAATTGGCCTGTTAACGTTTCAAAGCAAGTTTTACGCCTTCATTGGATTATGTTTTATTTTTTTATGCATGAGTTACGGAGTGATTTTAATTAGAAGCATCTTGCAAGGGCGTAATGATAATCATGTCTCTGTTAAAAATAATAAAACACAGCAAGTGAATAGAAACTCCGCCTCTGGTGTCGCCATATCTGAACTCAAGTTGGCACTAGGCGATCAGTTTGGTCGTTTCTGGCGAAGGAAAGTGACCATTATTATGCTCACCGGGCGTAAGCTGGATGTGGAACAACTCGCCCCCGGCATTAGCAGTCAATTCTGGCTAGAGCATCAAGGTACGGTGCTGTTGTGGGGAGGAGATACAGATCAGCCTTTGGATAATGACTGGTTCAGCAAGATTAAGGCATTATGCCATCAACCGATTGATGCTTTGATTTGGGTCACATCATCTCTGAGTCGATCTCCTGCTTTGGATTACGCGTCATCCGACGACATGTTATCACCACAGGAAATAGATACACTCTCCCGAAGAATTACCTCTCGTTATGAATTATTAGGATGGAGACTGCCGTTTATTGTGTGGTCGTTACATCCGGCTGGTGACTGCTCAGGAAGAATTACACAGTCTGTCGGTTGCTTATTGCCATTCCGGGCAACATCGGAGGCTATTGAGGCGCAATTACAGACATTGGCCGCTAAATTGACAGAGCAAGGAATTCAGCAAATCTGTATTGATCCTCAGTACACATTCTTGCTTGCTTTGAAATCTGAGCTCTCCCTGTCAGCGAGGCGTATTAGCCAGTCTCTGACTGAGTTGCTGAATCCGCATCGTCCGTTACCCGTTGCAGGGGTTATGTTTAGTCCTTCAGCAATGGAGTCTGCCCGAGAGGTTAAACATCATTGGGGAAAAGACACGTGTTGGGATTCGTTACTTGCTTCACTTTCAACATTACCTGTGGGATTACGCCCGGTAAAACATCGTCTGGGATGGCCTCAGGTATTATGCATTATTAGTTCAGCATTTATGGTGCTCTGGGCTGCTGGGATAATTATCTCGTTTATTTACAACCGTAATATTATTGCTACGACACAGGATCAGATTACTCGCGCGTCTCAAAGTGTTGGGATTGAGCAGCGGCTGAGTGCACTCGCTGAATTGCAAGCGGGAATCGAACGCCTGCAAAATCGGTCTGCTCACGGTGTGCCGTGGTATGACTTCACCGGGCTAAATCAAAATGATGCGCTACTCCACGCACTTTGGGAGCGATACAGTAATGTCGCACTGCCGTTGCTGCGTGATGCGGCGGCAATTCACCTTAAGGCCAGGCTGAAAACCATAGCCGCATTGCCGCCAGATAGTCCACTTCGCGAGCAGCTTGCAAGACCCGCTTACACCCAGCTCAAACTATTACTGATGCTGGCGCGACCGGAACGAATGAATGAGGAGTGGTTTAGTCATGCACTGATACGGGATTGGGCGCAGCGTGAAGGCGTGACTGACAGTTATTGGCAGGGAGAAGGTGCACCGCTGCTGGCCTTCTACAGCAAGAGTTTGCGTACACATCCGCAGTGGGCGCTAAAGATCGATGATGAACTTGTCAGTCAGGTACGCGCCCTGCTGGTGCGGCAGATGGGGGTAACCAACAGCGAAATCCGCCAGTACCAGCGGATGCTCTCACAGGTAGCCCGACAGTATGCTGACATGCGCCTGTCAGACATGACCGGCGATACCGATACGGCGCGTTTGTTCACGACCGATGAAGTAGTCCCGGGGATGTTTACCCGGCAGGCCTGGGAAGACGGTGTGAAACCTGCCATTGAAAAAGTGGCTCGCGAGCGCAAGGAAGAGATGGACTGGGTGCTGGGTGACAATTCGCAGGCCGACCAGGCAGCATCACCGGACGTACTGCAAGCCAGGCTGACCAGCCGTTACTTCTCTGACTACAGCGCCGCCTGGCTGAATTTCCTCAACAGCCTGCGCCTGCAACCTACTCCGACATTGTCAGACGCTATTGACCAGCTCACACTGATGGCAGATGTGCGCCAGTCACCGCTGGTGGCGCTGATGAATACGCTCAACGTGCAGGGACGGACCGGGCAGAGTGGGGATGCTATTGCTGACTCGCTGGTGAAGTCTGCGCAGAACCTGCTCAGTCGGGAAAAGCGCCCTGCCATTGACCAGAACAGCGGACCGATCGGCCCACTCGATGCGACTTTCGGCCCGCTGCTGGCGCTGACTGACAGTCAGGGCAGCAGCAGTATGAGCCTGCGTACCTTCCTGACGCGCGTGACTCAGGTGCGTCTGCGCCTGCAGCAGGTCACCAACGCGGCAGACCCGCAGGCCATGACGCAGACGCTGGCGCAGACGGTGTTTCAGGGGAAAACCGTGGACCTCACTGACACGCGTGATTATGGCAGCCTGGTCGCCGCCGGGCTGGGGCAGGAGTGGAGCGGTTTTGGGCAGGCGGTGTTTGTGCGCCCGATGGAGCAGGCCTGGCAGCAGGTGCTGATGCCGGCTGCGGGCAGCCTGAACGCCCAGTGGCAGCAGGCGGTGGTGAATGAGTGGAACAGCGCGTTTGGCGGCCGCTATCCGTTTAAAAATGTCAGCAGTGAAGTGTCACTGCCGCTGCTGGCGAAATATCTGAATGCGGACAACGGTCGCATCACCCGCTTCCTGCAGTCGCGTCTGAGCGGTGTGCTGCACCGCGAAGGCACGCGCTGGATACCGGACAGCATCAACGCTCAGGGGCTGACTTTTAACCCGGCTTTTCTGCAGGCGCTTAATCAGCTTAGCCGGATTTCTGACGTGGTGTTTACCCGCGGCGAGGCCGGGCTGCACTTTGAGCTGCGTCCTGGTACGGCTGCAGACGTGATGCAGACTGACCTGATTATCGACAGTCAGAAGCTCACCTACATGAATCAGCAACCGGTGTGGAAGCGCTTCACCTGGCCTGCCGACACAGAAGCGCCGGGTGCATCACTGAGCTGGATAAGCACGAAGGCCGGCACCCGCCAGTACGGCGACATGCCGGGCAGCTGGGGTCTGATTCGCCTGCTGGATAAGGCTCAGGTCAGCGCCAATCCGGGCATCAGCAGCAGCTGGCGGCTCACCTGGCAGGCACCTGACGGTCGTCCGCTGAACTACATTCTGCGCACCGAAGCCGGAGAGGGGCCGCTGGCGCTGCTGAAGCTGCGCAACTTCACGCTCCCGGCCGACATATTCATTATCAGTAACGCCCCGGACGTGCAGGATGAAACTTTTGTCAGCGAGGAAGACTAATGCCACTGCAATCCCTGATTAATGCCTGCGGTGCGAATGCGGACCATCTTCGCGTGCTGGCCACGGACTCTGTTTCGCTGTGGGAGCCGTGGCTGAAACCCCTGGCGGGCACCCACGTAGCAGGCGAAGACCCGACCTACAACGATGCGTTCCAGCAGATGCAGGAAGAGATGAACCGTTTGTCTGGCGCGGATACGACGCTTATCTGTGCGCTGGCGGAGCAGGTACTGACGACGGAAGCCAAAGACATCCGCGTGGCAGTCTGGTACTGCTGGGCGCGACTGCAACAGGACGGTGAAGAAGGGTTCGCCGACGGTCTGGCCCTGCTTGCCGGCCTGCTGCAGCGCTTCGGTGATGCTTTGCATCCACAGCGGGCGCGCAGTCGTGAGGCGGCGCTGGGCTTTCCCGCCAGCGCGCGCGTGCTGGATACGCTGACGCTCTATCCCGAAGTGATGACATCTTCGGCGCAGCGTACCGTGGCGGCGTTGCTGGTGATTGATGACGTATGCAGAGCGCAGGGCGGGGCCGGCCTTGGTAGCCTTTACGGCGCGCTGGAGGCAAGGTTGCTGAGGGCAGGCGGCCCGGATGCGGTGGTGCCCCAAACGGCGGCAGACAGTCCCGCATCCCAGTCGTCTTCAGCCTCCGCCGCCCCCGCTCTGGCGGCTATCAGTTCCGGGCGTGATCTGCTGGACCAGGCACGAACGCTGGCCGCTTATCTGCGCGATCAGCCAGGCGGATGGCTGGCCGCGCACAGGCTGATGAAAACCATCCGTCATGACACGCTCAGCCAGCTGCCACCATTGTCCGGCGACGGCAAAAGCCGTATTGAGCCACCCAAGCCGGACCAGCGCGCACAGCTCAAGCGCCTGTGGCTGCAGCAGAGCTGGGCCGAACTGGCCGAGCAGGCCGACAGCCTGTTCAGCCGGGGCGGCAATCACTTCTGGCTTGACCTGCAGTGGTACCAGCACCAGGCGCAGCTGCGCTCGGGCAATGCGGCGCTGGCGGCGATTGTTCAGGACGACCTTAAGGGCCTGCTGTCGCGCCTCAACGGGCTGGAAACGCTGGCTTTCAGTGACGGAATGCCGTTTGCGGATGAGGTTACCATGGGCTGGATCCAGCAGCATGTGCTAATGCCTGCTGGAGTGTTCGGAACGGAGACTGGCTCTGTGACTGCTGGCGCTGAAGATGATGTGCTGCAGCTTGAGAGCGAGGCCACTGACCTGGCAGACAGGGAAGGCATTGAGGCTGCGCTGGCCTGGCTGCAGCAACGCCCCGGCATCACGTCACCTCGCCAGCAGTGGTTATTACGTTTGCTGATGGCCAGACTTGCCGAGCATTTTGGCCGTCAGGAAATGGCGCTTCATCTGCTATGTGCGCTCGATACGCAAGCGGAGAACATGGTACTAAGCGAATGGGAGCCGTCTCTGCTGTTTGAAGTGAAGTCTCGCAGACTCAAAATGCTGCGTGCACGAGCAGTTAGAGGAGGTGCAGATAAGCTACAAACAAATAAGGAAATTGAGCTATTGATTTCAGGTCTTATTAGACTTGATCCCGCAAAGTCTGTTGCAATTTGTGGATGAGTATTTCGCTAACGACTAAGTGTGGTAATTAAGCCATATTTACTCATATCTAATATATTTTTAATAACCAAGGTGGATTTATGCTTTCATTAATTCGTGTTGTCAATTTTATGGTTTCAATCCTATTCCTTATTGGAGGTGTGTTGAGTTTTTTCCTTGGTGGGATGTTGATAGTTATATTCCCAGAGTTTGCTGCTTTTTCAATGCTCTTTGCAATCCTTCCAATGGTTTTAATCTTTCTTTCAATTCTGGGCTTATATGGCGTGCTAAATAATAACATCAAAGTACAGATGGCTTTTGATATTTTATTACTCCCATTCTGGAATGTCGGAACTGTGATAGGTGCTGTTTGTTTAATCTTATTCTTAGTCGAGCGATATAAAGTCACTGGCAAATCGATTAGCTCCGACGCACCTGACAAGCCATAATGTTTTTCTCTAGTTTTTAATTTTGCTTAATATTGCTCGGGCAAATCATTTAGCGAGCTGTAGTGAGTGAAAGTTAAATTCATTTGAAAAAAATGGTCGGTTTTATATCGCATAAAATATTCAGCTACATTGATTTTAATTGCTCCACAATAACTTCCAGTTGATACAGTCTATTTACAGAAATAATTTTATTATGAAAGACTTAACTCTACGCTATTACGATAACGAAATGCGCTATCTGCGCGACGCCGCAAAAGAGTTTGCTGAAACCCACCCTGACCGTGCCGCCATGCTCAACCTGGACCGGGCAGGCACGCCGGATCCCTTTGTGGAGCGCCTGCTTGAGGGATTTGCTTTTTCCGTAGGTCGGCTGCGCCAGAAGATTGATGATGACCTGCCGGAGCTGACCGAAGGCCTGGTCAGCATGCTCTGGCCGCATTATCTGCGCACGATCCCTTCACTGAGCATAGTGTCGCTCTCGCCTGATCTGCCGAAAATGAAAATGGCGGAGACCGCTCCCGCCGGGCTGGAGGTGTATTCCCGCCCGGTAGGCCCCAAAAATACTGTCTGCCACTACCGCACCACAAAGCCGGTTACGCTTAATCCGCTGTCAATCTCAGGCGTGGTCATGGGCACCGAGCCGGACGGACGCTCCGTGCTGCGCCTGCGCATAGCAAGCAGCGGGCAGGCGGACTGGAGCCAGTGTGACCTGCGCCATCTTAGCTTGTGGCTGGGAGAAGACGTGCCCGTGGCGACCGCGCTGCATCAGAGGCTGACCCGCCGTCAGGCCGCGATATACGTCCGCCTGGCCGGGCAGCAGGAGCGGATCGCCCTCAACGCCTGGTTCAGCCCGGGTGGATTTGGTGAGGACGACAGACTATGGCCAAAAGGTGACAGCGCCTTCAGCGGCTATCAGTTGCTGCTGGAGTACTTCACCTTCCCGGAGAAGTTTCGCTTTGTGACCCTGAACGGACTGGAAGCTATCCCTCTTCCACCCGGACTCACGGGGTTCGATATTGAGGTGGTATTCAGTGAGGCGTGGCAGAGTGATTTGCCGGTGACCGATGCTTCGCTGAAACTGCACTGCGTACCGGTGATTAACCTGTTCACGCTGGAAGCTGACCCGCTGACGGTTAACGGACTGGAGAGCGAGTACCTGCTGCGCGCGAAGCGCCTGCAGGACGGACATACCGAGATTTACTCGGTGGATGCAGTCAGCGGTTCAGGGCTGACCGGCGCGGCAGAGTACGTTCCGTTCACCAGCTTCCGGCATCGGGGCGGCATGATGCGACGCCTCGCACCTGAGCGCTATTTTCATACGCGCGTTCGAAAAGGCGTGACCGGGATGCACGACACCTGGCTGATACTCGGCGGTCAGCAGTGGGAGGAGGGGGAGGAGCTTTCCCGCGATACGCTCTCGCTGCGCATCACCGGCACCAACGGCCAGCTTCCCCGTCGTGCGTTGCAGAGCACCCTGCTGGACCGCTGCGAACAGGTGTTGCAGACCCCTGTCACGGTGCGCAATCTGACTCGTCCGACACTTCCTGCTTATCCACCCGCTGAGGACCGCTTTCATTGGCGGGTGCTGAGCCACCTCGGTTCCGGCTTCATCAATATGATGAATAGCGCAGAGGTGCTGCGCGGCACGCTGTCGCTGTACAACTGGCAGGATGACGAACTCTGCAACCGCAGGCTGGATGCGATCCTTGACGTACAGCATCACCGTCTGCAGCGGTTTGAGTCCGGCTACCTGCTGCGCGGCCTCGACGTTGAGGTGACGCTCGACAGCAGCGGCTTTAGCGGTGATGGCGATATACATCTGTTCGGCGAGATGCTCAACCGCTTCCTGTCGCTTTACGCGGACATGAACCAGTTCATTCAGCTCTCCCTGATTATCCGGCCTGAAGGAAAATGCATCCGGTGGAAAGAGAATCACAGTCAGCGCCTGCCCGGCTAATCGCGCGGCTGGGTGACCGGCTGCCTTACATGAATTTTTACCGCTTCTGTCAGCTTCTGGAAAGGAGCGACCCCGATGCACCTGTGCCGGGCAGCACTTGGCAGGTGCGGCACGAGCCAGTGCGCTTCCGGCCTCATCCCGGCATGGGCTTTCCGGCAGGAGAAATTCGCGGTGCAGAAGCGCCCGCTCATCCGCATCTGCCGCCCACGGTACGCATTAATTTCATGGGGCTCTATGGCACGGCGTCTCCGCTGCCGACGCACTACATTGATGACGTGACGCGGCTACGCGAAGGGCACGAGGCCACCCAGGATTTTCTGGATATCTTCAGCCACCGCCTGACCACCCAGTTTTACCGCATCTGGCGCAAATACACCTACCCGGCGACTTTCGCACCAGGCGGCACCGATGACACCTCTCAGTATCTGCTGGGGCTGGCGGGTCTGGGGATAACCGGTTGTGCGCAGAATATCGCGACGCCGGTCTCGCGATTCCTGGCGCTGCTGCCGGTGATGCTGCTGCCCGGTCGAACCGCCGAAGGGGTCTCCTCACTGGTGAAGCTGCTGGCACCGGACACGCGCGCGCAGGTCGTGCCCTGGGATTCACGTCGTATTCCCCAATCCTCAATACTGAATATGAGCACGCGCCACCCTGTCAGTCTGACGCATCGACCGGTGGTGGGGACGCATGCCACAGACGTCAACGGTCAGGTATTGCTGAGGCTGTTCACCGGCAACCCTGAGGAAGTTCGGGGATGGCTCCCAGACGGGCAACTGCACGGCGACTTGATGGCGCTGTTGCATGTTTATCTGGGGGCAAAGCTGGATGCACGACTGGAGCTGTGCGTGGATCGCACGCTGATGCCTGATGCGCAACTGAGCTGCCGTACGGATGGGGCGCAACAACTGGGACGCACGGCGGTGCTTCCTCTGACACAACCCGCGGGCTCCCGCGAGTCTGATCTGATAACCATTCAGCTTGGTCGCTATCAGCGCGTCCGGGTACAACCTTCAAGGATAGAAACCGATGAACAGGGCGACTACCGCTGGTAAAACGCTTCTCCCTCTTGTGCTGGCGCTGAGCGTCAGCGGCTGCGGTTTGACTCAGAAAGTATCTGAGGGCACCGCCTCCATAACCAAATCCATTTTTTACAAGCAAATACGCACACTGCATCTCGATTTTCGCGCCCGTGAAGGGGCAAACCGCAATGCGCAGGGCGTCGCGCTCTCAACCGTGGTGCGCATATGGCAACTCAAGGACAGTAAAGCCTTTGACGCTTCAGACTATCCTTCGCTGCTTGCTGCTGACAGTCAGGTTCTGAAGGCGGACCTGCTGGCACAAAAGGACATCCGCATCCGCCCGGGTGAGTCAGTCAGTATTGATATGCCGATGGACGATAAAGCGGAGGTCGTGGCGGTGGCCGGCCTCTTCCTCTCGCCGGACACTCAGGATGATCAGTGGCGACTGCTGCTGACCCGCGATGATCTCGACCCGGATAAGGCGCGCGTGATTGAACTGGGTGACGGTACACTGACTTTGGTCGCGGAAAAGGCTAAAAGACCCTGATGATGCCTTCACTTTATGAGATCCTTTACGGCAATTTTAGTGGCGGGCTGGCGCTCGATGCCGTGAGCGAACGGGACCAGGTCATACTTTCGGTGCTGGATAATCTGCAGCGCATCCTCAATACCCGTGCAGGCTCAATTGCACACATCCCCGATTATGGACTGCCGGATATGACCCGCATCCTGCAGGGGATGCCGGGCACTGCGCACCAGCTGCTTCACACCTTTTCAAGCGTGTTGTTGAAGTACGAACCGCGCCTTAAGCGTATTGAGGTGGCATTGCTGGAACAAACGGTGCCAGGCGAATTGCGCTACGCCATTGAAGCCGAACTCACCGGTATTGGCCTGGTGCGCTATGGCACGGAATTCAAACCAGAGGGCAGAGTGTTGCTGCGTCACTTAAAGCAACAGCAGTTAATGGGCAGTGGTTTGACGGGATAAACAAGGAAGGTTGTTGAATATGAATCAGGTGATTAAAACCGGTGCAGATCCGCGCACCTTACCAGGCTATTCCCAGTTGCGGGAAGAGATGAGTAAGCTGACGCATCCCGCCCGGCCCGATGTTGATTGGGGCAAAGTGGAGAGACTCACGCTGGGGTTGTTTGAACAAAATGGACTGGAGTTGCAGAGTGCGGCCTGGTTCACTTTGGCGCGTGCCAACAACGCGGGTTTGAGGGGGCTCAATGAAGGCTTGAATCTGATTGACGCGCTGGTGGTACATCAGTGGTCGATTTTCTGGCCGCTGGCGATTGATGCGCGCGCCGATATCCTCAGCGTGATGTTTCGACGTCTGCAAAGTCTTTACCGTGGCTGGCAGGTGGTGGGCAGCGAGATGGCGGCGCAGCTATTAGAAACGGAGCGGTTGCTGATATCCCTGCGTGAAGCGTTGTTACGTTTTGGTATCAGGGAATTCGCGCAGGCCAATACGTTATTGCATCAGGTCAAACACTCCATAACGCAGCTTCAAGAAAGACTGCCCTCTCCGGTACAGCTTATTCCGGCAGCACTCAACAGTGAACACCACAGCGATCCGGCTCGCGTTTATGTGGTCTATCCTGATGCGGATGAGCAGCAAGACGCGCCCACAGCGGCATCATCATTAAAATCATTTGTGAGTGGGGCCTGCTGTGCCTTACTGGCTGGCGTTTTAGTCTTTGTCTGTGGCAGTTGGTATCGATACGAACAGCATCAGCACTTGATGGCCTCTCAAGCCTTGCTCGAACAACAGCGCAGAGAGAAACAAGCGATATCGTTGGAAAAATTACAGAGCTGGCATCGTGGTATGGCGCAGTTGGAAAATATGGCTGAACAACTCAATGGACTAGATAAAACTAAAGGGAAATATCTCACGGTGAGTGAGCTTAAAACGGGGATTTTTTCCGCGATGCAGGCCTTTAACCAGCAGATTCCGGTTGAAGAGCAACTTCGACGTTATGCCGAGGGTAATGGTGATCAGCTGAGCGAACAAACACAGACGGGATTACTGTTAAAACAGCTGATGTTTCGTTATCAACTCATACAACAGGATCACGCAGAGTCGCTCACCGATCGGGAAAAAGCCAATCTAAATCAAAGTCGTACCAGGTAGACTTCTGAAATCAGCGCTAAACCAGTAAAACTGATTGAATCCAATGGGTGGGCAGGTTACAACGTTGCAAAACCATGAATGGATGCTGGTGCAGTATCGACAACCCTCCTGACCCGGAGGGCTTTTTTATCGCTTTAACAACGGAAAACTATGCCTCACACTTACCGCCCATGGATGAAAAGGTATTGGCTGGTCTGGCTACTTCTCACGCTGGTGACTTTGTTCGCATTACTTGCCGAACAAATCCTGGATCAACGGCGCACGCGTGAAGCGGAATTCCATAAGCAGTTCAGTCGTATTGCGGCCTATTTAACGCAGAATGAAACTCTGTTGCCATTATTGACGGGTGATGAAAACCTCACTGAATTGCAGAAGAAATTTCCACAAATCGTGCAGCTTGAGCACACACAGAACAGGCCGCTAACCGGCCCGCGGTTTGAAGATGCCAGCGAAGGACGTTACTGGCTGTATAACCCCTATCGACAATTCCGCATGCTGGTGGATTTGCATTTTGCCGTGCAAGCTCCAGAGGTCGGGCTGGCACTTGCATTTCATATTCATGCTCAGCCCGCAATATCAACTTCGGCCTATTCTGAAACGGCGCGATGGCAATGGCAGCGTCCGTTTATCAACCTCTACCAACCTTTTCTGATTAAAGGCAGCGCGAATCCTGATTGGCGTGCGCTGCATGTCGCTCCGCCCCTGCTGGCGTTGATGTTGTGGCTCATCATCGGTTTTCTCGGTTGGGAATTATTGCGTCACTGGCGACAAAACGTCGAAATGCGTCTGCGGGCTGACTATTTCCAGCGCACGCGGCGTGAATCTTTGGGTGAATTCACGGCGGGTATCATCCATGAAATTAACCAGCCGCTCACCGCGATTAACACGTGGTTACACACCAGCCAGCTGCTGCTTAAGCAAGGCAAACACGATAGCCTGCCGCAGACACTCGGTGCCATCAGTTTACAAACTGAACGATTGGCCGGATTGCTGCAACGTTTTCGCGACATTGTCAGCGAACGCCCGGTGGCAATGACTGCGATCGGTGTTGAATCAACATGGCGGCGAGTCACGGTGCTATTACAACAAGAACTGGATGCGGGCGGTGTGGTGCTTCATCAGCAGTTTCAGCATGACCACGCGCGCGTTATCGGCGACGAACAATGGCTCGAACAGGTCTTTCACAATCTGCTACAAAATGCGATCCACATGCAGCAAGGGCAGGTGGATGCGTGGGTGGCTATCACTTCAGAACGCCTGGCGCACGAGATTAAAATCATCATCAGTGATAACGGACCAGGCTTTTCTGTCGAAGGATTAGCGCAGGCCTGTATGCCGTTTTACAGCTCGCGACCAGAAAGCATGGGGCTTGGCATGACGCTGGTTGAGAGCTTGATGTTACGCATGAATGGCCAGCTGCGGCTGGCAAACCGCGCCGAAGGCGGCGCGGAAATCACCCTAATTTTCCCACTGGCGGAGTAACGGAATGAGCGCAAAAGTTTGGTTAGTGGATGATGATTTGTCGGTGCGTGAATCATTGGGTTTTCTCTTGAGAACGCTGGAATATGACGTTGCCGACTTTGCTGATTTGGCCTCATTTGAGGCGGCTACGTCAGCGCAGGAACCGCTGCGCGGCTGTTTGTTGCTGGACGTCCGCATGCCGGGCATCAGTGGCCTTAGCTGGTTGGCAGAGAAGGGCGTAAGGCATCCGCTGCTGCCGGTGATCATCATTACCGGTCATGGCACGATTGAAGCCTGTCGCCGTGCGTTCCGTCAGGGGGCTTTCGAGTTTTACACCAAACCGTTAGAGATTGAACCGTTGCTGGAAAGCGTGCACCAGGCAATGCATGAAAGTGGACAGCGCGCGCAGCGCTGGCAGGCGCAACAGATTTTGCAGTCGCGTTTTGCATTGTTGTCGGTGCGTGAAAACGAAGTGATGCAACTGATGATTGCCGGGCAGACCAGCAAAGAGATAGCGCGTGATTTATCGCTGTCACCACGAACGGTTGAAGCCCATCGCGCCGCAGTTCTGACTAAACTGGAAATGGACAATCTTGCGCAACTGATTCACGCCTGGCAGCAACTTAACCAGGTATAACTACCTGGCAGAACGCGTGACCACCCGAATATTTATTAACCTGCTCTCATTTTACAGTGTCACCTAACATAACTCAGGAGTGACACATGACTATTCGCCTTTCTTTGATTGC
Organism: Pantoea sp. USMM079; assembly: GCF_037153115.1. NCBI lineage: Bacteria > Pseudomonadati > Pseudomonadota > Gammaproteobacteria > Enterobacterales > Erwiniaceae > Pantoea > Pantoea sp. USMM079. Next base: position 69,300 of record NZ_JBBCKX010000022.1, on the reverse strand, counting down.
TGCTGCGGCGGCATTTGTTTCTTTTGGCAGCCAGGCCGCCGTGACTGAATTCAATCTGTCATTGGCTGAGGCGCAAAAACTGGCCAGCGCAGCTATTCAGTCCTGCGCAGCAAAAAATTACAATGTCACCGTGACAGTAGTAGATCGCGCAGGTTTAGTGACTGCGGTACAGCGTATGGACAATGCCGGTCCGCACACCGTAGAAGCGAGCCGTATGAAGGCCTACACCGCGTTGAGTACCAGGAATCTGAGTGGCAAAGTGATGGAAACGGCACAGAACAATCCAGGCGCGCAGAATATGCGTGACGTACCAGGCTTTCTGCTGTTAGCCGGTGGCGTGCCGGTAAAAAGTGGTAATCAGGTGATTGGTGCGATTGGTGTCGGTGGTGCGCCGGGCGGTAATCTTGATGAGGCTTGCGCGCTGGATGCATTGAAAGCGATTGATTAAGTCATGATGGGCGCAATATATTGCGCCCATCAAGCACATGGTCTGTCGTGTCATTTCAATTAGCCTGTCCAACATAGCCAGGGCACGTCCTGCAGGCCACCCGCTACGGAATATCGGTTTCCCTGCCGCGCTATGACTCCACTGATGAACTGCCATAACGTACGCGTCTTGACGCCACAAAACACAGCAGCGGCACCGGTAAGGTAAACAACAGCAGCAACCACAGCAGTACGTACACCGCATCGACGCCGTCATTTTGCAGATTGTTATAAAGCTGAACCGGCATGCCCTGAGGGAAATAGGCGAAAATCATGACAATGCCGAACTCACCCATGGCGCGCACCCACGCCAAAGCTGTTGCAGAGGCCAAACCCGGCGCGGCCAGCGGAACCGACAAACGCCAAAATCCTTGCCACGGTGAGGCACCTAAGGTACGACCGGCATCCAGAATATCCTGCGGAACGCCCGCAAAAGCGGAACGCGCAGTGGTAATGAAGTAGGGCAGTGCGCCGTACCATTGCGCCAGAATAAACGCGGCAGGATTGTTAACCAGCGTCCAGCCAAATTTCCCCAGTAATTCCCCCGGAACACTATAAGGTCCGTAAGCGCTCACCAGTAAAATCCCCATTGCCAGCGGAGGCGTCAGTAATGGAATCATCACCAACAGTTCCACAATGGCGCGCGCACGACCCTTTGCCTGCGACAACCACCACGCCACCGGCAATCCGCTGATAAAGATCAACAGCAGCGCAATCGCGCCCAATCCCAAAGAGGTGGAGATGGCACTCCCATCGCCCCAGGCAAGGTGCATGTGCTGCCATTGAGTGACACCAATCAGGGTGACGAATGGCACGGCCAGCAACATCAGTGCTGGCAGTGACAACCAAAGCGCGGTGGCGTGACCGGTCTTCATTACTGATAAACAGCTCCGCCTTTCGGCGCGGCGTAGCCATTCTGTTTAAACAGCGCCTGACCTGGCTTACTCAGCATGAAATCGACAAAGGCTTTACCCGCCGCCGCACCGTGCGGAGCGTTTTTCAGCACGGCTGCGTAGTAAACCAGCGGTTGAGTGTGCAGCACTTTATCTTTGCCAGCGCTGTCTTTGACGCTGAAGCTGACAGTGTCATACCACTGTTTTGCCATGTCTGGGTTGCTCAGGTTGATCTCATCCGGCAGCGCCACATAAGGCAGATGCGCGGATATCACTTCACTCTCATAACCTGCCGCGGCATCGACCTGACCACTCTCCAGACGAGCCAGCAGGCCACCTTCAAGATGGGTCTGAGCAGGGTTTTGGTAGCCACCAAGAATTTTATCGGCGATGCCCGGCTGCTTGTAATACTTCTCAGCCAGCAGCAGGGTAAAGATAATGTTCTGGCCTTTTGGATCGTTAATCGGATCGGTGCGACCGAATTTAATTCCCGGCGTGGCCAGCACTTTCAGCCAACTGGCATCTGCGCCTTTAGCCTGTGCGAACTGCTGGGCAAATTTGCCTTTCGGGCTGTACGCCACCACCATGCTAGTGCTGGCAACCGGTACGGCATCATCAATCAATCCTGCATCTTTCAAAATCTGCATCGGGCCAGGCGTGATGGAGACGAACACGTCAGCGGTGATTTTTTTACTCGCCAGCAGACGTGCCATGCCGTATGCACCCTGGCCTTGCCCTTCATATTTTCCGTCGTTCTGTTTGGCAAAGGCTGGACCTAAAGACTGGTCCATCACTTTTCCCATCGAACCAGCATAAGTTACGCGAATATCGGTACTGGCTTGTGCTTGCAGGCTGAGGCCCGCGGCGGCGGTTAACATCAATGCTGTGAGGTATCTGACTTGCATTCCCTTTCTCGCTATATAATTAGGTAGATAACGATTATCGGAAATTGTGCAATCAGTGCAAGCTGAAATCTGTTGCGAAATATGGGGATAGCCCGCCGGAGCGGGCTGACGACATCAGGCGAGAATGCGCTGAGCCCAGGATTCAATATCATCACCGCTACCCATATCCAACTGCACCAGACCGTTGGTGATAAAGGTGGGTGAGACGTGAATACCGTTCTGGCGCGAATACTTGCAGTGCCACTTGATTTCATTTTGCAGCTCGGCGCGCAGGAACGGCGCATGGGCATCGATACCGCTATATTGTTGCAAACGATCAAGAATTTGGTGCGGTGTGGCGTCCATGTTCGGCCCATGACTGTGATCGGTGAACTCAAACTCTTCACGATGATCGGCGACCGCCTGCAGCACGCGTTTTGCAGCAGCTTTGCCCTCAGGCAAAGTGGAAGCGGCGAGGATGTAACGAACGATCAGCCCGGAATACATATGCCACGGCTGGGATTGCAGCCGAATCTTTAGCGTCATTTTATCTTCCCCCACCAATGCCAGCAGCGCATCCAGTTTATTAAAGGCACGGACTGAGAACGGACAGGTGGGTTCAAGAAACACTTCAAACACTTTGGGGCCGTGGCCCCAGATCAATGGATCGGCGTGTAACACGGTGGTTTGACTCATATTCATTCCCTGTTGCGAGGTTAAACGTTGTACTACTTTGGCAAAGCCCGACGACGACAGCCAGCTTAGGTTTATGCTTTTTTGTTACAAGGACAATTGCGGTCGACAGCATGACGCAAAATAAAAATCATTTTATAGATCCGTTAACTACAAGAATGTCCGCTGTTTCCGCCTTTGCTCAGAAAATAAACGGCTATAGTTATGCCAGCTTTGTTCTCTTTTTGTGCGGTCAGCGCCGCACGGTTTATTCATTTGCCTGGAGCCGATAGATACGCAACGAGGTTCAATGTGTTTGCCGAAATATCCTGGAAAATCATCCATCAGGTGATCAATCAGACCATTGCGGAGATGGTGGATGAGCAGCAAACGTTGGATGTGGTCAGCCTGCGCAGACGGCTACGTGAGATGGCCGAAAGCGAGACAGATGAAGAGATGGTGCTGTGCTATTGGCAAGCGAGCAAGGTGCTGATGCGTTTACCGCCGACAATCACCGCCAGCCAACTGATTGAAGCAGCGAGGCATGCTTTTCGCAGCCCACTGAATCACGATCCGCTTTAACCCTAAATGCTTTTCTGACGAATCGCGGATAATCGTTTGATTTATCGTCATAATCCTGGCGTACGCTCTGCTAAACTAGAGCGTCAAAACGCTGAAACAGAGGACAGTAATGAAAATCAAAAGTTATGCCGCGATGAACGCAGGCGAAGCGCTGGTGCCTTTTGAGTATGAGGCCGGTCCGCTGGCAGCTGAAGAGGTACAGGTTGAGGTCGATTACTGTGGCGTTTGCCACTCTGACCTGTCGATGATTGATAACGAGTGGGGCATCTCAGCCTTCCCGGTGATCGCGGGCCATGAAGTGATTGGCCGCATCAGTGCATTAGGTGAAGCCGCACAGAATAAAGGACTGAAAGTCGGTCAGCGTGTGGGCATTGGCTGGACAGCGAAAAGCTGCCAGCACTGTAATGCCTGTATCAACGGCGAGCAGGTCAATTGCGAAAACGGTTCTGTACCCACCATCATGAATAAAGGTGGTTTCGCCAGCCATCTGCGTGCTGACTGGCAATGGGTGATCCCGCTGCCAGAGTCAATGGATATCACCACTGCCGGCCCACTGCTGTGCGGCGGTATTACCGTGTTCAAACCGCTGCTGATGCACAACATCAATGCCACCAGTCGTGTGGGCGTGATCGGCATCGGCGGCCTTGGTCATATGGCGATCAAACTGCTGCGTGCTATGGGTGCGGAAGTGACCGCGTTCAGTTCCAACGCCAGTAAAACCGAATCCATCCTGGCGATGGGTGCCGACCGCGTGGTGAATAGCCGCGACCCGCAGGCATTGAACGCGCTGGCAGGCCAGTTTGATCTGATCATCAGTACCGTTGCAGTAGACCTCGACTGGCAGCCGTACTTCCAGGCGTTAGCACCGCACGGTAAATTCCACACCGTGGGTGCCGTGATGAAGCCCTTTGAAGTCCCCGCTTTCAGCCTGATCATGGGCGACCGTGCCGTGACAGGATCATCCACCGGTTCTCCGGGCCAGTTGCGTTCGTTAATGAAACTGGCATCGCGTGCTGACGTTGCGCCAACGGTAGAAGCGTTCCCGATGTCGAAAATCAACGACGCGCTGGATCATGTCCGCGCCGGTAAAGCGAATTACCGCGTAGTGCTGAAAGCGGATTTCTAACATGGTGATAGGGTCGGCAGCCATGCCCTTGCAACTTCAATGTCAGATGAGGGTCCGACTTTACGTTGCAGTGCAGCCATGCCGACATTGAGTCTTGCGGTGCGCATCGTGCGCACCGATTCTTCGCCCCTCCATTCTTAAGCTGCATCGTCCTTCCAAACAGCATTCCCCTTACTAATAACCTGATTATTCAGCATTATATTGCTCATCACTTTGCTACTCTGATGCTCTATCGAGCAAAACTCCGAGGACAGCGATGAAGATTTCCAGCTATGCCGCTCTGCAAGCGGGTGAGGCGTTAGTGCCTTATGAATATGATGCCGGCCCGCTGGCAGCGGAAGACGTACAGGTTGAAGTCGATTACTGCGGCGTGTGCCATTCCGACTTGTCGATGATCGATAACGAGTGGGGCGGTTCACGTTATCCGTTGATTGCCGGACATGAAGTGATTGGTCGCGTGGCGGCGCTGGGAGAGGCGGCGCAAAACAAAGGGCTCAGCATCGGGCAACGCGTCGGTATCGGCTGGACGGCAAAAAGCTGCCATCACTGTGATGCCTGCATCGCAGGCGATCAGGTGAACTGCGAAAATGGCAAAGTCTCCACCATCAATAACCGCGGCGGTTTTGCCAGCCATCTGCGCGCCAACTGGCAATGGGTGATCCCGCTGCCCGAGACGCTGGATCTGGCATCTGCAGGTCCGTTGCTGTGTGGTGGCATCACCGTGTTCAAACCGCTGCTGATGCACAACATCAATGCCACCAGTCGTGTGGGCGTGATTGGAATTGGTGGACTAGGGCATATGGCGGTTAAGCTGCTGCGTGCGATGGGCGCGGAAGTCACCGCCTTCAGCTCCAATGCCAGCAAAACCGACTCCATTCTGGCGATGGGCGCCAATCGGGTGGTAAACAGCCGCGATGCGGAAGCCCTGAATGCATTAACTGGTCAGTTTGATCTGATCATCAGCACCGTTGCCGTGGATTTAGACTGGAAGCCCTACTACCAGGCACTGGCGCGACAAGGCAAGTTCCACACGGTGGGCGCGGTGATGAAGCCGTTTGAGGTTCCGGCGTTCAGTTTGATTGTCGGCGATCGTGCGCTAACCGGATCTTCAACCGGTTCTCCCGCTCAGTTACGTACCTTGCTCAAGTTAGCCGCCCGCGTGGATATCGCTCCACAGGTGGAGGTATTTCCGATGTCGCAGGTCAATGCCGCGTTAGAACATGTGAGAGCGGGAAAAGCCCATTATCGCGTGGTACTCAAGGCAGACTTTTAAGATTCGCAGACGAGATGAGGTGCGCATCCTTGCGCACCAACCCTTATTTACCTTGTGGATCGCTTTCGCCCAGGAAGAAATACCACAACGGAATCGACATCAGTGCGGTGAACACTGCGCTGTATAAGGCAATCATCAACCCCTGCGTGATGTACATCGTCAATGACCAGTGGCTAAAAGGGATACCGTATTGATCGATCACTCCGCCAATAATCGCATTGCTCATCACCGAAACGACAATCACCGCCAGAATGCACACGCCGCGCAGGAAGTTACGCATCTCCTTGCGCTTCACCGTAAAGCGAGCGCGAATAATGCCAAGCGGTGACTGCTGCGACGCCAGAATCTCCGCTTCGGTCATCGGAACACGTTGCTGTTTACGCCAGCGCAAAACGTCGATCAGCAAAAACGCCAGCAGGCTTACGCCCATCACCGGCAGCGCATAACCCAGCGCTAACGCTATCATCAGGCAGGTGCCTTTACTGTAGTGCGGTATAGCAAGCCAGGTCTCCGTTAACGTTTTCGCCGGGCTGGCTTCCGCCTGTTGCGGACGGCGAGCCCACCACATGCGATAACCCAGCACGATCATCGTGCATAAACCGAGTCCAAAGAACGCCAGCAACAGTTGGTTGGGCAAGCCAAACAGCACGCCCATATGCGCATCCACGCCCCAGCGCGTCAGTTTTGCCACCAGTGGGAACTGGGCGAAATAGACGTGATCAACAATCGTGAAGTCTTGCGGATTCACGGAAACCGCATCAACCCGGGTTGGCCAGCTTCGATCGATTTCGGTTACTGCCCATGCTTTGTCCGCGCTTTTCGGCTGACGTAACTCCAGCTTACTGGCGCTCAATCCATCCTGACGGGCGGCGCTGAGTACGCGATCCCAATCGCTGTCCGGCTGGTTGTTGGGCATCGGCTTCGCGGGCTGCGCAACCGGTTTTGCCATTGATGACATCGACATACTGGACATGTCCATATTCGACATATCCATATCAGGCATGCCTGGCATGCTGTGATGGTCAGCATGAGGATCGGCGGGCGCCGTATCGCCATTGAGTGAGGTGTTGACCTGTGGTGTCAGCCAGTTCAACTCCGTACGCCAGCGGTCAATATTATTACCCGCCCACTGCGACCAGGTTAAACCGGTGGCGGAGAAGAATACCAATCCCAGCACCAGCGTCAGACCTAGCGTGATATGCCAGTGACGGCTAAAGGCGAATCCCTTGCGCGCGGCTTTCAGCTTACGTTTCGGGCGTGTGCCCAGCCACAGCACCACGCCACCCAGCGCGGCGACCCACAACCAGGACGCCGCCAGCTCGCTGTAGTTGCGGCCAAAATCACCCAACAGCAGACTGCTGTGCAGCAGATCAAGCGTGGTACGCAACGGCAGTACACCGCTGGTGCCGTACACCGTCATATCGCCTTTAACTTTCAGGCTATAAGGGTCGATAAACACTGCGCGAGACTGCGAAGCACCCAGTGAGGCATCGCTGAACTGTACGCGAGTGGTATCCGTTGCGCCTGGCGCAGGCCGCACAGCGTAAATGTGCTGTTTCTCACCTGCGTAGGCGCGTGCCGCGCTGATTTGCGCAGACAGTGGCTGGGCAGGGCCATTGGGTTGTGCCGTTAACGCATCGGAGTAGATGACGTTTTCCAGTTGTGGCGTCAGCACATAGAGCGTGCCGCTGAGTGCCGCGACAAAAATAAAGGGCGCGACAAACAGGCCAATATAAAAATGTAAGCGACGAAGTAGATTAAGCACCGCACCACGCGGTGCTGCAGAGTGAGCAGCAGACAAAGCCGTCTTCCTTCCGGTTAGAGAATGCCGTGACGCAAAAAGGTGCGTCGTTAATGATGTTATCAGCAGGAGAGAACAGCAGGCGGCGCACGCGGACGGTGTGTTGGGCTAAAGCGTCGGATCACCGGAGCCTGCAGAGGCGGCAGCGGTGGGGCGCGAGAAATCACCATCATCAGCCAGATGAAGGGGATAAACACCCACATCATCAACGGCACATGCACCAGCAGGTCACAGTAGCCGCAGGCGAATTCACCGTCTTCCATCATGTGATGGTCCATGCCCGGCATCGCCATATCCATCATCATTTCGTGATGATGCATCGACATTTCAGACGTCATGCCGTGGGATGGCATATCCATCATGCGGCTTTGCCGTTCCATCAACGACTTCGATACGATCGGCGCGACAAACAGCAGCAGCACCGCCAGGATGGCGATACAGGCAGTCAGGCGCTGGCGAAGTTGATGTGAAAAGGTCATGGCGGCGACGAAATGATTCAACAAATGAGGCCGAAGTGTAACGCCATTGCCGCAGAAGGGTTACAGAAACTCAGGCTAATTTAGAAAAAATTCGCACCTTTTGAAAAAAGTCACTTTCCGCGCTGTATTTGTTAACCTAAATGCAACCTGATGAGAACAGTGCGGAAACATGTAAACGGAGAAGCGATGAAAATAGTGATGCTGGATGGTGATACGCTGCCTACACCGCCGACACGCCCGGAGTGGTGTACGGAATGGGATTTTCGTGGAACAACGGCACAGCACGACATTATTTCTGCCTTAAAGGGCGCGCAGATTGCCATCACCAACAAAGTGCCGCTGCGCGCGGAAACACTGAAACAGTTGCCGGATCTGCGCTACATCTGTGTCGCGGCAACGGGTTACGACTGCATCGATTTGGATGCATGTCGTGAACGCGGCATTGTGGTCAGTAATGTGCCCGGCTACTCCACGCGAAGCGTCTCCGAAGGCGTGATTGCCGCCTTATTTGCCCTGCGTCGCCATCTGGTGGATTACGCCAACAGCACGCGCGCGGCCTGGCCTGCATCGTCGCATTTTTGTGTGCATCGCCAGCCGATTCAGGACATTTTCGGTGCGACCTTAGGGATTGTCGGCAAAGGCGACATCGGCAGCGCGGTGGGTGCGATGGCAGAAGCGCTCGGCATGACGGTACTCTACGCGGACCGCAAAGGCAGTTCAGCGCCGCGCGCTGGTTATGTTCCGTTTGAAGAGGTGCTGGCGCGTAGTGATGTGTTGAGCTTGCATTGCCCGCTGACGCCGCAAACTCAGCAGTTAATCGATTTGCAGGCGCTGGCGCAGATGAAGCCGTCAGCCTGGCTAATCAACACTGCACGCGGTGGACTGATCAATGAAACGGAACTGGCCCACGCGCTGCGTCAGGGTGTGATTGCCGGTGCAGCGCTGGATGTGCTCAGCAGTGAACCACCGGCAGCCGATCATCCGCTGTTGCAACCGGAAATTCCTAACCTGCTGCTGACACCACACATCGCCTGGGCCAGCCAGCAGGGAGTGAACAATCTGTTGCGCGGTATTGAAGCTAATCTCGAGGGATTTGCTCAGGGCACCCCATCACATGTGGTGAGCTGAGCGTTTAAAAAATCGAGCGACCCAGTCGCTCGGTAAGTTTCTCCAGCAGCGCGGTGCCCGCCAGGGAGTTGCCTGAGTGATCCAGCGCCGGCGACCACACCGCGATACACATCTCTCCGGGAATAACTGCAACAATGCCGCCGCCCACACCCGACTTCGCGGGCATTCCTACACGCCAGGCGAACTCGCCAGCGCCGTCATACATGCCGCTGGTCATCATCAGCGCATTGACCTGGCGGGCCTGACGCGGTGAAATCACGGCCCACTCATCGTGTTGGCTGCGTCCTTGATTGGCGAGATAGAGGAAGGTGCGCGCCAGCTCTTCACAACTCATCGACAGCGAGCAGTAATGGAAGTAGGTTTCCATCACTTTGCTGACATCATTGTGAAAATTGCCAAACGACTTCATCAGCCAGGCAATCGCGGCATTGCGAGCCGAATGCTCGTATTCAGAGCGCGCAACAACACGGTCATAGTTGATGTCACTTTGTTGAGCCAGACGACGCACAATCTCCAGCATACGCTGGCGCGGGGCAGTTAAACGACTCTCCAGCAAGTCACACATCACCAGCGCACCGGCGTTAATGAAGGGATTGCGGGGTTTGCCCTGTTCCAGCTCCAACTGCACCAGCGAGTTAAACGCCTGACCGGAAGGTTCTTTACCCACACGCTGCCAGATCTCGGCATCGTCATACAGCGTCAACGCGACCGTGAGTGATAGCACTTTGGAGATCGACTGAATGGAAAAACGCGTGGAAGCATCGCCAGCCTGAAAGCGCTGACCATCGGGTGTGACAATGGCGATGCCGAGCTGATCGGCATCGACACCGGCCAATGCGGGAATGTAGTCCGCCACCTTGCCCTGACGCGTTAAAGGACGGACTTCAGCGACAATTTCTTCCAGCAATCCATTCGTGAGTTCTGACACCAGATGGCTCCAATTTTCTTGTTTTTCCGTTTCAAATACGTTTGCGGCTTGTTACATAGCGCCTATCTGCAGTCATGAAACCGCTATCAGCTGCGCAATCAAGAGAATGGCAATCGAAGTGCGGTAGTAGGGACAGCATGATCTTTAAGGCCAGGATCATGGTGATTTGCCCCTAACTCGTCAACGGGCGAGGTAAAATTCTGTGAGCCTTCCAGGTGAAGCCTGCGTTACAGTGCATAAATCCAGCAAAAACATCGGGCTCATATCATGTTCACCAATCTGTTGCGTGATTTTCCGTCTGCGGCGCAAACCGGCAGCGCCGAAACCTTCGAAGCACTGCTGTCACAACCCAATGTACTGATTGAACGTATCGTTTCAACCGGACAGGCCAGTCCGCCAGATTTCTGGTACTGCCAGACACAAGGTGAATGGGTGATGATTTTACAGGGTTCGGCTGGATTGCAGTTGGAAGGCGAAAGCGAAGCGCGCACACTGTTACCCGGCGATTTCATCGATATTCCTGCAGGCTGCCGCCATCGCGTTTGCTGGACGGATAGCCAGGGCCCCACGGTATGGCTGGCGGTGCATTACGGAGAGCTGCCCAGCCAACCGTAAAATTCTGTTGCCAATGATTGCGTTACGCTCTCGCCAGCTTTAGCTATGCTGACGGTTTTTCGTCGCGGGAGATGCGGCGCTGATGTAATTGAGGATCTGCATGTCTGTTTCGCAAAATGCCACTCAGCCTGAGAATACGATGCGCGCCGGGCGCTTTATGCTGCTGCAAAAGCTGTTGCGCCGCGATAAAACCCCCGTGGCTTTATTGTTGCTTGCCGCACTGGTCGGTGTGCTCACCGGTTTGGTCGGTGTGGCTTTTGACCGCGCGGTCAATTTCATCCTGCATTTACGCCTCAACTGGCTGGAAACCGCCGTCACGCATCCCATTTTAAAAGTCCTGTGTGCTTTTCTGGTTTCCGCTGTATTGGGGGCCATTGGTTATTATCTGGTGCGGCGATTCGCGCCGGAAGCGGGTGGTTCAGGCATTCCCGAAATCGAAGGGGCACTGGAAGAGCTGCGTCCGGTACGCTGGTGGCGCGTGCTGCCGGTGAAGTTTCTTGGCGGTATGGGAGCGCTGGGCTCAGGCATGGTGTTGGGGCGCGAAGGCCCAACCGTGCAGATCGGCGGCAATATTGGCGGTATGTGTCTGGATCTGTTCCGCGTTAAGTCGTCTGAATCCCGGCATACCTTAATCGCCACTGGCGCAGCGGCGGGTTTGTCGGCGGCTTTCAATGCGCCGCTGGCAGGCATTCTGTTTATTATTGAGGAGATGCGTCCGCAGTTTCGCTACAGCCTGATTTCAATCAAAGCAGTGTTTGTCGGCGTGATCGTTTCCAGCATTGTATTTCGTTTATGCAATGGTAATGAAGCCATTATCAACATCGGCCAGTTGCGCGATGCGCCTACCAACACGCTTTGGCTCTATCTGTTGCTCGGCATCCTGTTTGGCGGCTGCGGTGTGGCGTTTAACCGCCTGATATTTCTCGCGCAGGATCAGTTTCAACGATTACATCAAGGCCGTATTGCCGCCTGGGTAATGTGGGGCAGCCTGCTGGCGGGATTGTGTGGTGTGCTTGGCCTGTTTCTGCCTGCTGCCGTGAGTGGGGGGATCACGCTGATTCCCGATTTCTCAGCGGGAAGTTACAGCGCGCTGGCCTTGTTCGGTCTGTTCGTCCTGCGGACATTGGTGACAATTTGCTGCTTTTCTTCAGGCGCGCCGGGTGGGATCTTTGCGCCGATGCTGACGTTGGGCACCTTGCTGGGTACCTGTTTCGGTCAACTGTGCATTCACTGGTTCCCCGGTTATCAACTGGAGGCCGCGACCTTTGCCGTGGCTGGCATGGGCGCACTGTTTGCCGCTTCGGTGCGCGCGCCCTTAACCGGCATTGTGCTGGTGCTGGAAATGACCAACAACTATCAGCTGATTCTGCCGATGATCATCACGTGCCTGGGCGCAACCCTTGCTGCACAGTTCTTTGGCGGAAAACCGCTGTACTCTTCGATTCTGGCGCGCACGCTGGCTAAGGCTCAGCTCAGCGGTCACGCCAGCGCAAAGATCCACTAAGGACGTTTACCCACGCTGTGCGTCAGCGTGGTCCAGCGGCGCGCCTGTTCGCTAAGACTGAAGCCGAGGCCGTGACGATCGGAGATCAACATACGGCCGTCAAGCAGTTCTAACTGCTCATTGAACAGCGGGTTGAGCCATTCAAAATGCTCCAGCCAGGGTTCGATGGGATAGGCGGCGGCAAGATGAATGTGAATCTCCATCGCGAAGTGTGGTGCCAGTTTACGTCCGTGGCGCGCCGCTAAATCCATGATCTGCAGGAATGGCGTAATACCGCCCACGCGCGGCGCATCCGGCTGCACAAAGTCGCTGGCGTTGCCAAGGATGAGTTGCTCATGTTCACGGAAGCTGGTGAGCATCTCACCGGTGGCAATCGGCGTATCTAACGCGGCAGTCAGTGCTGCGTGGCCTTCCACGTCATAGGCATCGAGCGGTTCTTCGATCCACACCAGATTGAACTGCTCCATCTTACGTCCCATGCGAATCGCTGTTTCACGATCCCACTGCTGGTTCGCGTCCACCATGAGCGGGAAATCATCGCCCAGTGTCTGACGCACCGCAGTGAGGCGCCGCAAGTCTTCAGCGGTGTTGGGTTGGCCGACTTTGAGTTTGATGCCGCCAATGCCATTTTCACGCGAGATAGCCACATTTTTAATCACCTGATCAAGCGGCGTATGCAGGAAACCGCCCGAAGTGTTGTAGCACTGCACGGAATCACGATGCGCGCCGAGCAGCTTTGCCAGGGGTAATTGGGCACGCCGTGCTTTCATATCCCAAAGTGCAATATCAAACGGTGAAATCGCCTGCACCGCCATGCCGCTGCGGCCCACGGACGCGCCTGCCCACAGCAGTTTGGTGTAAATCTTGTCGATGTCGTTGGGATCTTCACCGATCAGCGCATCGGCAATTTCACAAGCATGGGCGTAAATGCCCTGGCCGCCCGCGCGTTTGGAATAGCTGAAGCCGATGCCCTGAAAGCCGTCACGCGTTTCGATCTCCGCCACGATGATCGCCACTTCTGTCAGCGGCTTCTGGCGTCCAGTCAGCACTTTGGCATCGCTCACCGGCGTGGCCAGCGGCAAAAACGCCAGTGACAGATTGACCCAAACGATGCGGTCACCGCTCTCGGAGGCATTACCGGCTCCTGTTGTTTTGGCATAGCTTACGGCACTGGAATTCACACTCGACATGATGTTCTCCTGTAAATGATTGCGCTAACATTTTGAATCGGAGAAGACTATGCGCCAATAACGTTGAGCTTTAATGCAGAGCAGATCACATAATGGACAATTCGGGGATTTAAATGATAGCCCTAACATTCGCAGCGTTTTGCGCTGGCTTTGATAGGGCGGCCTGCTATGCTAGCGCTATCTGCTTCTACCCTGAGCCGCCATGAAACTACGCAACCCCGAGCGCAATGCTGCCCCTACGCTGGAAGATGTCGCCCGCGTCGCGGGAATATCGCCGATGACGGTGAGTCGCGCGCTCAACTCCCCGCATCTGGTTCGACCGGCGACTGTCGCCAAAGTCAAAGCGGCAATCAGCGCCACCGGCTACATTCCCAACGCGCAAGCGGGCAGTCTGGCGAGCAATCGTAGTCGCCTGATTGCCGTTGTGGTGCCGCAAATCAATAACAACATGTTCGTGGACACCATTCAGAGCCTGAATGACAGCCTGAGTGCGCAGGGCTATCACATGCTGTTGTGTGTCACTGGTTATGAAGCGGAAACAGAAGCGGAAACCGTAGCCACGCTGTTGTCTCGCCGCCCGGATGGCATCGTGCTCACCGGAATTCATCACAGCGTGCAGCTGAAAAAAGTGTTGTTACAAGCCAACGTTCCAGTGGTCGAAATCTGGGATATGACGCCCACGCCTATCGATATGCTGGTGGGTTTTTCTCATGAGAAAATCGGTGCTCGCGTTGCGACCTACCTTGCCGAGCGCGGTTATCAAAAGCCGGGTCTGATATGGACAGATGACCGCCGCGCATTGCAGCGTAAACAGGGCTTGCTGGATGCGTTAATGTCATTGGATATAGAACCGCTGGCTGATGTGCCCGTTCAACTCCCGGCGCTAATGGCACGCGGTCGCGAAGCCAGTTCGCAATTGCTGGAGCAACATCCGGATGTCGATGTGCTGGTGTGCAGTTCAGACACGCTGGCGCAGGGCGCATTGATGGCGGCGCAGGCGCGTGGTTTAAGCATTCCGCAGCAGCTGGCGGTGATTGGTTTTGGCGACCTGGATTTCGCAGCGGCAAATTATCCGGCGATTTCAACGGTTCGCATTGACCGGCACCGCATGGGTGAACTTGCTGCAGAGCAATTGTTAAAGCGTCTACAACATCAGACGGTGGAAAATCTGATTATTGATATGGGGTTTACCATGGTGTCGCGTGATTCGGGTTAACCCAAACTGAACTGCGATCCTCATCACATGCGAAAAATATTTTCCATGTTATAAAAAGTGGAAAATAAATTTCATTTTGAGAGGATCCTATCAATGTCAGCACTGCCTTCATTAGAAACCCTGCTACAGCAGGAAGCTGAGCACCGTTTACCGCAGTTTGATTTCGATTTGGCCTGGCAAATTGGTCAAGGCATTCAACAGCGTGGCCGCGAAATGAATGCGCCTATTGCTATCGAAGTTTATGCTTTTGGGCAGGTGCTGTTTCTGGCGGCGTTACCCGGTTCCGCGCCCGAAAATCTGGAGTGGATGCGTCGTAAACGCAACACGGTGCTGTTGACCGGCCACTCTTCGATGTATGTAGGGTTCGCTAATGAGCAGAAGGGCGAACGTATGGCGCAGCAGCGTAACATTCGCCAGGAAGATTACACCGATCACGGTGGCTCCTTCCCGCTGCTCAGCCCGCAGGGCGCGATCATCGGTGCCGTCAGCATCAGCGGTTTACCTTCAGAAGACGATCACGCGTTAGCGCTGTGGGGAATTAACCAACTGCTGCGCTAATCTCGCCCCATTGAGAGACGTCAGCGTGCACAAAACTGGGAAGCCGGTTTATCGAAATTGCCTTCCGGTTTAATGACTGTTGGATGAGGGGAGTGATACAGAAAGCCTGCTGTAAGTGAGCACCTAAGCGGCGCAAAAGTTGAAGTGAACCCCGAAAGTTTGCGCCGCTATTCTTTGCATAGACAGGAATAGCGGCGCATTGATTACCAACGAGAAGCCGTTACTTCCCTGCTGGTAGTTTCAGTTTATCCCCCGCATCTGTGGCTTTGCGCAGCGTGGCAACATCGCTGGCTTTCACCTCGGCAGCCTCGTTGCCCCATGAATTGCGCACGTAGTTGAGCACATCTGCCATCTCTTGATCGTTCAATTTCCATGAGAAGGCAGGCATACCGGCAGACGTTGGGCGTCCTTCGGTGTGCGGCGCTCGCGCTCCATCCAACAGCGCATGGATCATGTTGGTAGGATCATTCTGCATCGCGGTGTTACCCGCAAAAGCCGGCACCATACCCGTGATACCTTCTCCCGACAAGCCATGGCAGGCTGAGCAGTCCACCTCATAGCGCAGTGCCGCCTGATCGTGTTTCGTCTTATCCATCACAAATGCAGTTGGCTTAGCCGTTGCAGAAGCGGGCAGGCTGCGCAAATAGGTGGCAATGGCTTTCAGGTCCTGATCATTGAAATATTGCGTTGAGTGCTCAACCGCTTCTGCCATCGGACCGGCCGCAACACTCTCCCCGTTGGAGCCGGTTTTCAGGTAATCCGCGATCTGCTCATCGCTCCATTTTCCGATGCCAGCATGAGGATTCGGCGAGATATCAGGTGCATACCATGTCCCTAAGTTGCCACCTTGCAGATACTGGCTGCTGATCTCTCCTCCTAACGCATTACGTGCGGTGTGGCACACACTACAGTGCGCGGGGCCGTCAACGATGTACTTACCACGGTTCCAGGCATCATTCTGCGCACTCTGAGGCTTGAACGCACTGTTATCGAAGAACAACAGGTTCCAACCCGCCATCGCCAGACGAATGTTATACGGGAAGTTCATGCCTGCGTTTTCGTCGATGGCATTTTTCACTGGCTTCTGCACAGAGAAATAGGCCCAGAGATCGTGCATGTCGGCATCGCTCATCTGCGTATAAGCGGTGTAAGGCATCGCAGGATAAAGGAAGCCGTGTTCGCCGCGTCCCTGACGGACCGCATTAAAGAAATCGTGCTCCGTCATGTTGCCGATGCCGGTTTCACGATCGGGTGAAATGTTGGAGGTTTGCAGTGCACCAAAGGGGGTGTCGATCTTGTAGCCGCCGGAAAAGTCCGCGTTGTGGCACGCCGCGCAATCCGCCAGGCGCATCACATACTCGCCACGCTTAATGGCATCTGCATCACTGCTGTGGAAATCGGCTAACCTGACCTTATCATCAGCCACATTTGAACGTGAGCTGTCCATCACCACCCACATTCTGCCGGTCACGCCAATGGCGGCGACCACGGCCAACGCCGCGAGGGTATAGGTAATTTTCTTTGCCTTCGCCATGATTATGCTCCCACCAGCGGTGCCGGATTATTGATGTACTTCTGGTGGATAGCTTGCGCCGCACGCACCGCCAACGCCCCCACGGTGACTGTTGGGTTGTAGCCGCCATTGTTGGGGAAGGCCGAGGCACCGACCACAAACAAATTATGCGCATCCCAGCTTTGCAAGTAAGTGTTGAGCGCGGAAGTACTCGGATCGGCACCCATGACTGCGCCGCCAATGGTGTGCGAGCTGTGCTGCATGTAAGGGTTCCAGCTTTTCTCGGCTTGGTTATCGACCACAATGTGCTGACCGCCGACTTCTTTCATGATGTTGATCGCGCGATCGGTAACAAATTTCGCCATACGCTGATCATTTTGGTTCCAGTCGAATGTCAGGCGGAGGAGGGGTTGGCCGTGGCGGTCTTTATAGTTGGGATCAAGGTCGAGATAGGCTTCGCGCATGGGCATCGACGTGCCCTGACAGAAGATGGTGCCCGCCGTTTGGTAATCACGCGCATAACCCGCCTTCCATTCACTGCCCCAGCGTTTGGTGCCAGGACGCAGGCCGTTCATGTTTTGAATCGGACGGCCATTGGTGGAGAAGCCCATAATTCCCGCGCCACCAATAAAATCGAGGTCGCTATGATCGAAGTTGTCACCGTTAAAATCATCGATCTGCACGGCTAAAGCACCGCCGCCGATAAACGGGTTCATGTATTCGTTATCGAAGAAACCGGTCACGCTTGAACACGTCTGATAGTTGTAGTTGCGTCCGATGGTGCCGCGGCCGGTGAGCGGATCGTATTTCTCACCGACGCCGGAGAGCAGCATCAGGCGCACGTTATCCATCTGGTAAGCGGTGAAGCAGACGACATCGGCAGGCTGGAAACCTTCCACGCCATCCTGAGTGACAAATTTCACGCCTTTCACGGTTTTGCCATCTTCATGCTTCACGGCATGCAGGACTTCTGTCTCCGTCAGCAAGGTGAAGTTTGGACGGCGCATTAACACCGGCAAAATGCAGGCCTGTGGCGACGATTTGGAGAAGTTACCGCAGCCGTGGAAATCGCAGAAACCGCAATAGGTGCATGGCCCCATGCTAACGCCTAGTGGGTTAACATAAGCTTGAGACAGGTTGCCAGCGGGTACCGTGAAGGGGTGATAACCCATGTTCTCGGTGGTTTTACGATACTTGCTCATCCAATGGGTATCTTTGAGCGGTGGCGTTGGGTAATCCCGTTTGCGTGCGCCCTCAAAGACGTTGCCGCCCGTGCGTTTTTCACCGTTCAGATTTCCGGCGTAGCCCGAGGTGCCAGCGATGCGCTCGAAGCGATCGTAGAAAGGTTCCATTTCGTCATAGGTCACGCCCCAGTCCTGCAACTGTAAGCCAGCCATCTTTTTCGCGCCGTAACGCTCACGCGTCTGTGTCGCGACTTCAAAATCCCACGGTGTGAAGCGCCAGGACATGCCTGCCCAGTGCGTGCCTGCTCCGCCCACGTTCCAGCCAAACTGATACGCGGACCAGTTGCGCACCGGTGCGGCAAGTTGGTCGCTGCGGTTGCGGAACGTGGTGGTTTCGACACTCATCGGCTGTAAAATTTTGCGGCGGGTGTGGAAACGCAGTTCATCGGCATCAATCGCCACGGGGAAATCGGTAGAAGTGTCTCGCCACGCGCCACGTTCGATACCGACCACATTTAGCCCGGCGCGGGTTAACTCTTCCGCCATCACCGAACCGGCCCAACCCATACCAACGATCACCACGTCAGCCTTATTTCTCTCTAATGACATTGACTCAGCTCCGGGGTATTAATCGTTGGGGATCAGACTGACAGGAATAAGCGCCAGGTTTTCATTGCGGCGTTCGATATAAGGGCGGTAGTCATAGCGGGCACCAGGAAAACCAATCATCTTCCAGCCCACCATGTTTTTATTACCGCCGTAAATCGGATCGGCTAAATAACCTTCCCGGGCGTTCTGTAGCATTAATTCAAAGAAGGCCTGGCTATTCACCTCTGCCCCCAAATCGATTTTTCCGTCTTCCATTTTTGTGAGGAAATCATCAACCTGCTCAGCATTTAACGCATGGAAGGAGGATTGATATTTTTTTTGTGCCCAGTTTTCCAGCGCTTTTAAACCCGTTAAATAACGTTCCTTTGGTGCGGAGAGAAATTGAGGGCTGCCCATAATTTTCTCTTCGTTTTCAGGATGCAGTGGAGCCTGCAAATAAAGCGCTGCTCCTGAACCGTAATCCCCCGCTAACTGATTATCGAGGAACTCAATACAGCCCGCTTCAGTAGCTGAAGGCCCTAGCTTATCGGCCGGGATTAAACGATCAAAAATGGCTTGTAGATTCTGGCGATCCAGTGGGTTGGTGAGCACCTGGTAACCGTCTTGCCACGCTGGCTGTGGCAAATGGTCGGCACTGAGCTGTGTTTCCAGCGGCACATTGTGCAACTCTTTGGCGCGCAGTTGCGGTGCCACGGCAAGTGAGGCGACAATACCGCTCAGCGAAAAGAGCGCTTCTCTTCGGTTCATACTTCTTTCCCTTAATCATTCCATCGTCTGATGGACACGGCAGATTAATATTGACAGAGCACGACGTTCCGGACATTCAGACATAGACCGGCCACACGTTAATTAGCGCGCAGCCGTCCACGACGAATCCGTGTTCGTTATTATGATTTCTCAGAAAGTATTGAAAGACGTTATGCGCGTGTTGTTAATCAACACGCGATTCCGTAGGCTGGATTTTTCCCGCCATTGCCAAATGTCTTCACGGAAAACCCGTTATTCGGGCCTCCTTTATTTTTAATAAATATATTTTTTCATGTCGTCGATGCTGTGACGGGCAATATCCCAGAGATCATCTTCCCACTTGCGCGGGCTCAATAATTCCGGTGACCATACGCCGTTGTATCCCGTGGCTTTCACTGCCGCCACCCAGGCTGGAATATCAACATCTCCCTCACCGAGCGCGTAATTGCGCTGGACCCATTCGTCCCAGGCTTCGCCCGGATAGGCGGCGCGACCATCACAGAAATGCACACCGTAGATCAAATCCTTGTCCATGCGCGCCACTTCATCCGGTGTGGTGCCACCGCCGGCGTGCAGGTGCCAGAAATCGACCACCACGCCAAGGTTATCTTTGCCACTCTGTTTAATCAGATCCAGCGCGTGTTGCAGTGAATTGAAGGCAGTGAAGGCCACCACTTCTATCTGGAATTTAATGCCATGTGGCTTGCCGATATCGGCGATGGCGCAGAGGTTTTCCAGCAAGATGGCGTCACGTGCGGCGTCTGGCAGATGATCTAATTCGGTTAACGCCATAATTTGCACCACCGGGCAGCGCAGTTCCACGGCCGCCTGCACCACTTTCTCCGCTTCACGCAGCAGGGCGGCACGTTCTTCTGGCTGGAAACGACCCATCCGCTTCAAAGCATTAATGCAGGTGATCTCAATCTGATACTTCGCCAGCAGATCACGATATTTTGCGTAACTGCCGCCGTTATCCAGATAGCGATACAGATGTTCAGGCAGAATCTCCAGTCCGCTGTAACCTGTTTCGTGGGCGATGCGTAACTGAGTGACGGCATTGCTGTACCAGACAGAAACACCATGCAGTGACAACTTCATCTCTCCTCCTTGTTACCTCAGGGTTTCAGGTGAGAGCGTCGTAAGCGCAATTCTCCCTGAGACCAAACACCACCTGGAGTGGCCTTTCCGTCAATCAAGCGGTTGAGGGCTTCATTGACAATTAAATCCAATCGCTGGCTAAACGTGGTCAGTTGCCAGCTGGACAAACTGGCTTCATCGATATCATCAAAACCCACCACCGCCATAAAACGGTTGCCTGCATGCTCTTTAAGCGCCGTCAATGCGCCGAGTGCCAAAATGTCGTTCTCGCAAAACAGGGCGTCAACCCGCTGCTGAGGGGCGTGCGAGTTGAGATAATCACTCAGCACTTCATAACTCCGCTCACGAGAGTACTCGCCTGCAGTGAGCAGTAATTCCAGCGTCAATCCAGCCTCCTGGAGTGCCAGGTTTAGGCCATCCAGGCGCTGGGTATGATGGCTGCTGGTTTCCGGTCCCATCATATAGCCGATACGGGTGTAGCCCTGTGCCAGCAACAGTTCGCCCAGCTGTTTACCCGCGCGTAAACCGTCAACGTTCACCACATCGATATCGGGCTCGTCATTGTTTCGGCACACCTGCACCAGCGGAATCTGATGCATCTCGCGCGCCACGCTAATCAGTTCGTCGGTTAACACGGTGCCGAGAAACAGCAGGCCATCCACTTGCAACTGATCGGCGAGCGTCAGCACGGCGCTGTAATTTTTTCCGCTACCAATATTTAGCAACAACGCCATATAGCCGCGTTGTTGCAACTGACGCGTGACCATGTCGAGCATCAGCATCGAGTGAGGATTCTTCATCTCATCGATCACCACGCCGATAATGTGCGTTTTCTTCTGCGACAGGCTGCGCGCCAGCAGGTTAGGGCGATAGCCCAGCTCCACCGCGATTTTCAATATCTGTTCACGCGCCTTGTCAGAGATGGATGCACCGGGCGTGAAAGCGCGGGATACGGTCCATTTTGAGACGCCGGCAAGTCGTGCGACATCACTTGCTGTGGCTTTGTGGGGCTTCTTTGTTGGTTTATTCATAGCACCTGCGTAGGGATAAAAAGGCGGAGTCCCCTGCATTGAACGTGAAAGCCAACTGAAAATAAACACCTAAGCGCAGGCAAATGAGGCAAATGACATCGAATAACCCTGTTTTTATGATGTTACGATTATGTTTGATCTTTGCACCCGATTGCAATGGGTTTTGCATTCGGGTGCAAATTTAATGGTTTTTGTGATCTTCTTCGCTGAATTGCATGTTGCCAGATTGACTAAAAAGTCGGCATCGCTGACATTCAGCGCTTGTAAGCACAAGAATCATCCTTTTTATGCCCGATTCTGATGCGATTTGCACTCGGTAGCATCTCGTGAAGTACGGCAGTACGTGCAGTGCAATGGATTCCAGTGCGTGAATAAATAACAAGAATCAGCAGTAACAGATAAGAACATCTACCCTCAACCTAATTTGCACCCGGGTGCAAAAACAGGAGTGACTATGTTAAATGGTGAAAAACACATTCCACGCCCGCTCCGCTGGGCAATGATCGGTGGCGGCCGCCTGAGTCAGGTGGGTTATAAACATCGGTCCGGTGCCTTGCGTGACAATACCGCCTACCAGATGGTCGCCAGCGCCTTTGATATTGATGCTACACGTGGGCGCGAATTTGGCGTCAATCTTGGACTTGCGCCGGAACGTTGTTATGACAACTACCAGCAATTGCTTGAGGAAGAGGCAAAGCGTGACGATGGGGTGGAAGTGGTATCAATCGCCACCCCCAATGGCACCCATTATGAGATCACGAAAGCGGCGCTGAATGCCGGTATTCATGTGATTTGTGAAAAACCGCTGTTCTTCACCAGCGCGGAAGCGCAGGAGATTAAAGCACTGGCAGAGGCGAAAAAGCTCATCGTCGGCGTGACATACGGCTTCTCCGGCCATCCATTGTTGATGCAGATGCGAGCCATGATCGCCAACGGCGAGATCGGCGAAGTGCGTATGGTGGAGCTGCAATATACCCACGGCTTCAGCGCCAATGACAGTGCCGATAAATTTAGCGAAGCACAGAAATGGCGTGTCGATCCAAAAATCGCTGGTCCCTCGTTTGTACTGGGCGATATCTCCACTCACACCTTCTACATCTCGCAGCTGGTGCTGCCGCAGATGAAAGTCAAATCGCTGCTGTGCGATCGCCAAAGCTTTATTCCCTCACGCGCACCGCTGGAAGACAACGCGATGGTGCTGATGCATTACGACAACGGGGCGGTTGGGCGCATGTGGGCGTCATCGATCAACGCCGGTTCAATGGACAGCCAAAGTATCCGCATTATCGGTTCACGCGCCAGTCTGGAGTGGAGTGATTACAACCCGGGCGAATTGAAATACGAAGTCCAGGGCCAGCCAAATCAACTGATGCATCACGGTATGCCGTATTTGCATGAAAGTGCACTGGCGGATGAGCGTCTGGGTGCATTGCATACTGAAGGCCTGGCCGAGTCCTGGGCCAACATCTACCTGAAATTCGCCATCGCTATCAGTGCCACCCAGCGTGGCGATCAGCACACGCTTGATAACCTGATCTATCCCGACATTAATGCCGGGCTGGAAGGCGTGCGCTGGATTGAAAACTGTGTTCGTTCTGCCGACAACGGCGCGACCTGGGTCAACTACCAATAAGGACTGCCATGAAACTCTCTTTTTGTACCGACAGCCTGGGGCATCTGCCGTTTGAGCAAATGCTGGACAAACTGCTGGAACTGGGTGTTTACGGCGTTGAAATGACGACGGGTGGCTGGTCCTCTGCGCCACATTTGCCGACAGAAGCGTTACTGGGCAGTGCCACACAGCGTCAGAACCTGTTGAAAGCACTGGAAAGCCGCGGGATGTCAATTGCCGCTCTGAATGTATCGGGTAATCCGTTGGATCCCGGTGAACTTGGTCAAAAGCATCAACGCGATACCGAAAATGCCCTGACGTTAGCGGGTGAGTTGGGGGTGAAGAAAATCGTCATGATGAGTGGGTTACCGCCTGCCAGCCCGCATGACACCATTCCCAACTGGATCACCTATACCGTGAGCTGGCCGCCAACATTGAAAAACTGCCTCGACTATCAATGGAATGAAGTGGCGATCCCTTACTGGCAAGGGCTGGTGGCGCGTGCGAAGCAAAGTGGGGTCGAGAAGTTTGCGCTGGAGAACTTCAGCTCCATGCTGGTGTGGAATCCAGAGACCCTGTTCCGGCTACGCAATGCGGTGGGGGACATGGTAGGGCTGAACCTTGATCCCAGCCATTTACTGTGGATGGGCGCCGATCCGATTGCCGCAGCTCGGGCGCTGGGGCCGGCGATTCATCACTGCCATGGTAAAGATGTGCGGATGGAACGGGGTCTGGTCAATATCAACGGTCTGCTGGAAACCAAACCGGTGGAGGATGTGGCAAACCGCGCCTGGAACTACGTTGCTGTGGGCTGCGGCCAGGATTTGCAGTGGTGGAAGGAGTTCTTCTCGGTGGTCCGTATGATGGGCTACAACGACTGGGTCTCACTGGAAATGGAAGATCTCACCATGTCGGTGGAAGCGGGCATCACCTCATCGATTGCCGCGTTGAAACAGACCATCAGTCAGTAGGCGTTGAGCGCGGTGTGCTGCCGCGCTGTACATCCCGCATCCGCTGCCCGATACTTCGTGTTTATACGAACTATCATGAGGCAGCCTATGCTGGAAAATCACCCGCAGCGCGATGAAATCCGTCTGGAAAATGTATTGGCCGCGCTCGGCAATCCCCTGCGCATGAGTGTGGTCGCTATCCTGGCTGAGGGGGGTGAGCACACGTGCGGATCGCTGCTGAAGGGCGTGTCCAAATCCACTCTAACGCATCACTGGCGCGTGCTGCGCGACAGTGGCGTCATCTGGCAGAAACCTTCAGGCCGTGAAAACCTCTTGTCACTGCGTCGTGACGACCTGGACGCACGCTTCCCCGGGCTGCTGGACGCATTTCTTACGGCGACCACGCAGGATGGTCTGACGCGTGGTACCGTCAACGACTTTCACAGCTCAGCGTCTTAATCCGTTTTTGGCCGCAACAGATAGCCGGAGCGCACATCACCCTCAATATAGCCAAATGCGGATGCGCCAAAGTGCATGCCTGCTACCCGCGTTTTGTCCCTTGAAACCTGTTCGATAATCGCTTTGCGCGTGGTTTCAGCCAGTGCCGGATCGTTATCAAAGGAAATGGAAACGTCTGGTCGGGCTAACTGGATATGCGGGTAATGCACAATATCGCCCCAGATCAGTAGACGTTCATTGTCGGAATCAATCAGATATCCGGTATGCCCCGGCGTATGGCCTGGCAGACTGATAGCCTGGATATCCGCAGTGATATTATTCTGCTCAATCAGGTGCAGGCTGGGCCGATAGGCCTCGAGCGTACGACGCACCAGCAAGGCATTTCTCTGAGTGCGTTCGTTGGCTGTCACAAGCTTTTCATCATCCCGCCAAAATGCCGCTTCAGCCGTAGAGAGATAAAGTTGCGCATTAACAAAGGCGGGTTGACCGTTGGCTGTTAGTAAGCCGCCAATATGATCGGGATGGCAATGCGTGAGCAACAGAGTATCAATGGCGTCGGGGTTAACACCCAGCGCTAACAGATTAGGCTGCAATTCCCCGCCAATATGATTGACGGCGCCCATGCCGCTATCAATCAAGATCGTGCGTCCTTCACCGCGAATCAGATAACAGTAAATATGAATATCACCCGGCACATCGATACCCGATTGCGCTTGAATTGACTCTGCGCTGGGGATATCAATGCCGGAGAGCAGCGTAAGGCTGGCTTTCATGGTGCCATCACTGATAGCCGTGACCAGATAGTGACCCACGCGTTGTGAGGAGAAATGTTTGACCATCATTACCGCCTTTGTTCTTCACCGAAAGAGAAAACGCTGTTTAATCATTAAGCTGCATCAGCAATGAAATATTGCAGGGAACCGGCGGGTGTGACTATCATCCTTTTCGACTGAGTTGAGACCGAAAAAGCTGTGGACATTAAATTATTGCGATCTTTTGCTACTGTGGCGCTGCTGGAACATGTCGGTCAGGCGGCGGAAAAGCTGCATATCTCGGCATCCCCGCTGAGCAGGCAAATTCAACAACTTGAGAGTGAACTCGGCGTCACGCTGTTTCATCGTGAGAAAAAGCGTCTGCGATTGACGGAAGCAGGGCGAAAATTTCTGGATGAGGTCACGCCTTTTCTGCAACATCATGCGCGTCTCACCGATTATGGCCGCAGCCTGACGCAGACGGCCAGGGGGCGTCTGGATATTGGTTATGTTGAGGCGGCGATACATTCGCGCATACTGCCAGATGCCATTGCCCGGATTGATCAGCAAAGCGGCACCGCTATCCATCTGCACGCGATGCGATCCCAGCAACAACGCGAATTACTTGAGGAAAGGGCGCTGGATGTAGCGCTACTGCATACCCCTCCCGAAAAGGGCGACTGGTTTTTGCAGAAAAAAGTGCTGACGGAACCGATTCTGTTAGTCATGCCAAAAGCACAAACCATCGCTACACCCACACCGGCAGATTTACAAAAACAGCGCTGGATCGCCGATCATGCGCACCTCAATCCAGCTGCGCGCGCCCGCTTACTGGCTGCATGTGAGCAAGCGGGTTTCCAGCCGGATATTACCTTTGAGGTGAACGGGCCGCTGGCTGCCCTGGCCTGCGTGGAAGCGGGGCTGGGGTTTACCTTCATTCAACAAAGCCTGGCGAGTCGGGTCGCAGATACCGTTTCACTGGTGATGCTGCCGTGGTTACCGCTGGAGATCACCTTGTATGCCGTGTGGCGGAAGGACGATAACAGGCCGCTGATTCAGGATTTGATCTGCGCGTTACAGAAGAGGCAGACGCCCACTCATTCACGGCAATGAGTTGTAGCCGATGCGTGCTGATCTCCTGATCCGCTAAGCAATGAAAACCCAACCGTTCATAGAAGGAATACGCTGCGTGCGGTGCATGGGTATTGATCAGAGCAAAATGGATGACCGCATCCTGAATGATCTGTTGCAGTAACAACGTTCCCAGCCCCATGCCGCGATAACATTGACCTAAATAGAGATGACGTACCCTGCCAGCCCGACAATTTGTCATGAATGGGTCCTGATTCAGCCCGCCAACACCAATCAGTTGATGGCATGAAAACAGCCCCAATAGCTTTTCGCCAGGGAGATCGAAACAATTGGTGCCGTTGCGCCAATTATCATCGAGCCTGCGAAGCATATTGAAACCCAGGTCGATGCTCTCCGCTTTGAGTGACGAAAATCCGGGGACATACGGGGTGATGGTTTCAACGCGCAGATTCAATCTCTTCTCCTCTCACTGTTGCAATGGCGACGGGCGTTTTACAAAGGCTGTTGTATTTGCAACTTCTCACCCGTTAAGTAACGCTCCCATCTCAATAAAATCAACTGCTTAAATTCATGAAAATCTGGCACAGCTGCTGCATTACCCTTTATATATCGAAAAGATTGAACTTGATTGAAATTCATATTTTTAAGCTATATATCGACAGGAGAAGCCGATGTCAGATAAGAAACCCCTGCAATTTGCTTACTGGGTGCCCAATGTGTCCGGTGGATTGGTGATCAGTCAAATTGAACAGCGCACCCGTTGGGACGCGGAGTATAATCGCGAACTGGCAAAAATCGCTGAAAAGGCAGGATTCGACTATGCCCTGACGCAGATTCGATTTACTGCCGGATACGGTGCAGATAACCAGCATGAATCGGTGACCTTCTCACAGGACTTGCTGAGCCATACCTCAACGCTCAAAGTGATTGCCGCGCTGCTGCCCGGCCCATGGAATCCCGTGCTGGCCGCCAAGCAGATCGCTACCATCAGCCATCTTTACGGTCCACGTATCGCCGTAAATATTGTCAGCGGCTGGTTTCGGGGCGAATTTAAAGCGATTGGCGAACCCTGGCTCGATCATGAAGAGCGTTACCTACGGTCTGAAGAATTTATCCGCTGCCTTAAAGGTATCTGGCGTGAAGACAGCTTCACCTTTGCCGGAGACTTCTATCGCTTCCGCGATTACGCATTAAAACCCAAACCTCTTTTACCTTTACCTGAAATCTTCCAGGGCGGCAGTTCCCGTGCAGCGCGTGATATGGCGGCACGCGTGTCGGATTGGTACTTCACCAACGGCAATACGCCGGAGGGCGTTCAGCAGCAAATTGAAGACATTCAGGTGAAAGCCATCACGCACGGACATCAGGTTAAAATTGGTATAAACGGTTTTGTCATCGCCCGTGATACAGAACAGGAAGCACAGTCCGTCCTGCAGGAAATCATCGCAAAAGCCAATCCGGATGCCGTTAAAGGTTTCCAGCATGAAGTAAGAAACGCGGGAAGTGCGTCACCGGAAGGTGAGGGCAACTGGGCAAAATCGTCGTTTGAAGATCTGGTGCAGTATAACGACGGCTTTAAGACCAATTTAATTGGCACCCCACAACAGATCGCTGAGCGCATCATGGCGTTGAAGCAGGCAGGCGTCGATTTATTGCTGCTGGCCTTTTTGCACTTCCATGAGGACGTTGAGTTCTTTGGCCGCGAGGTGATGCCGCGAGTGCGTGAACTGGAACGTCAGGAAAGTCGGGTCTCCGCCTGATATCAAATATGGCGGGCGCGGCCCGCCAGTAACGCCATCACCATCTGAACCACGGTAACCGCCAGTAACATGATAAGCGGCACCAGCCAGTTACCGCTGGCATCATGTAGCATACCGAAACACAGCGGGCCAAGTGCCGCCAGCCCGTAACCGACACACTGCGCCATGCCGGAGAGTTTTGATGCCTGGCGATGATCCTGAGTGCGCAGATTAAACAGTGAAAGACTGATCACCAGCGATGCGCCCGCGCCCAATCCAGCCAGAATCAGCCACAAAAGTGACCATGAAGGCAGCAGCAGCAAGCCGCCCACCGCAACAAAAATCAGGAATGAAGCGACAAAGCCAATAGCGCGCTGATCGCGCAGTCGTTTAAGGGCGCTCATGCAGGCGAGATTAGAGACGATGGCGACGATCTGATAGACGAACAGCATGCCGCCTGCCTCAATCTGGCTAATACCGTTGTCTTGCGCAAACGGGGTGAACCAGCCAATCAGGGTATAAAACAGCAGTGACTGACTGGCCATAAACAGCGAAACTTGCCAGCCCAATGCTGATCGCCAGGGCGATCGCGTCACGCTGTGTGTTGCTGCTGCGTGCACCTGCGGCCCCGACTTTTTCAGGTAAGGCAGCCAGGCGAACAGCGCGACAAACGCGGGCACCAGCCACACCGCGAGCGAAAGACGCCAACCTGCGGAGCTGATTTCAGCCAGCGGCACCGCGATGCCTGATGCAATACTGGCTGAAATCCCCATCACCATGGCATACAACCCGATATAGCGTGCCGTGTGCTCAGTAAAGTCACGTTTGATCAGCGGTGGCAACAGCACGTTAGCGGCGGCAATACCGGAGCTCAGAATTAGCGTGCCCGCCCACATGGCATTTTCACTGCCGGTAATGCGCAGCAACGACCCCAGCGTGATCAGCAGCAGCGAGCCCCACAAACTGCGTTCCAGGCCAAAGCGATTACCAAACCAGGCGGCAGGCGGTGCCAGCGTGGCAAACATCAGCAGCGGTAAAAAGTTGATTACGCCTGCGGCACTAACGCTCAGACCAAAACTGGCGCGGATATTCTCCAGTATGGGGCCGGTGGCGGTGATCGGCGTGCGCAGGTTAGCAGCAGTAAGCAGCAACAGAAACAAGAAAAAACCCGCGCGTCGCAGGGCTGGATTTTGGGCAATAGTGGTATGGGACATATTTGCGCACCATAGAGTTGAGGCAGAACGATTCTGCATATGGTGCGTTGATTGACGTTAACGCTTACGCAGCAGTTCATTTCCGCTGAGGAGGGGAATACTAACGAGGGACGTTTGACATGTAAAGTTTCAAAATCCATCAAAGATAAAATCAATAGAATCTTTGATTTGCTGGCGATAAGGGCGCGCATCCATCACTTGTTTTCCTAACAGAGATGCGGGCACACTTGCCATTTCATGGGTCATGACGAGATAGCCTTCTCCCTCAATTTCGATGACGGGGTTAAGCCGTTTTACCTGACCAGCCTTAAGTCGATTCATAGGGTACAAAGGAATGACAATACGCGTTGTGAGCTGATCAATGATATCGCTTTGAACATCGACCAGATAAGGGTAAGCACTGTTTTTACTGGTGTTGTTATAAATCATGTACTGCATATTTAGAACGTCCTGTGTTCATCCGACAATAAACCATGCTCTTCAGTTATGCGGTTCAGTTCCTGTAAACCGGCACTATTTTCTTGTTTCCATTTTTCTGCAGCGGCTACCCGTATTTCTTGTCGCAAAGCCTCAGCAAGAATCGCGGATAAGTTTAAACCGGCCTCTCTGGCTTGTTGCAATAGCATGGGTTCGACGGTGACGCTGACGGTTTTCTTCTGGTTTACACTGGTATTAGGCATAAATCCCCCGTGTGGACTACACGTGTAGTAATGTCGATGAGTATGGATGAAAACTCAACTGCCATCAATCCAACAAAAATAAACGTTATTGACTTGCCTCTCGACCTATCCGCGTCCACTTTTAAAGCCTCTGTTCAACACAAATGGATGCACGATGCTTTGGTTATGGAATACGCTGATCCTGCTGGCGTCAGTGGTGGTGATGGAAGTGGTGGCGGCGTTGTCGCATAAGTACATCATGCACGGTTGGGGCTGGGGCTGGCATTTATCACACCATGAACCGCACGACGGCAAATTTGAACTCAACGATCTCTATGCCGTGGTGTTTATGTTGATGGCGATTGCGCTGATCTACATCGGCGTAAACGGCTACTGGCCGCTGCAATGGATTGGTGCGGGCGTAACCTTGTACGGCGCACTCTATTTCATGGTACATGACGGGCTGGTGCATCAACGCTGGCCGTTCCGCTATATCCCGCGCAAAGGCTATCTCAAGCGTCTGTATATGGCGCACCGCATGCATCATGCGGTGCGAGGACGGGAAGGATGTGTTTCTTTCGGCTTTCTCTATGCGCCGCCGTTACCTAAGTTGCAGGCGGCGCTGCGACAGCGGCATAAATCCGTTAACGCGGACGCTGCCACAACCCCTCAGGACGCGACTCCGGACGAGTCAAACGTGAAGTAAGCGCCAAGCCAGCACCTTTCACCAGCAGCGCCAGTTTTTCGCCGCTGCTGGTGCGTTGTCGCGCATCCCAGGCGTGCTCACCCGCATGTTGCACTTTCACCCCAATCTCACGATAGACGCCGCGTGCGGTGGCGATAGCCCATGCGGAGCGCAGCGGCAATCCGGGTAAGCCGGAACGAGCAGAGTGATAATAGGGTTCTGCTTCGCTCACCAGTCGCGCGGCCAGTGGTGCCAGGGCAGCGCGATGTTGCGGATCGGCCAGATTCTGGCCGGTTAAGCCCGCTTGATCCAGCCAGCTTTGCGGCAGATAGCAGCGCCCATTCTGCGCATCCTCAACGATGTCACGCGCAATGTTGGTGAGCTGAAAGGCCAGCCCCAAATCGCAGGCGCGATCCAGCACCGCTTCATCGCGAACGCCCATTACACGAGCCATCATCAGGCCCACCACCCCCGCGACGTGATAGCAGTAGCGCAGAGTATCGTCGAACGTCACGTAGCGCGCCTCACGCGCATCCATCGCAAAGCCTTCCAGGTGATCAAACGCCAACTGTGGCGGCAACTGGTGAATTAACGCCACCTCCTGGAATGCTTTGAACGCGGGTTCATCCATGTGCGCACCGCTGTAAGCACGGCGGGTTTCAATTTGCAGATGCAGCATGCGCGCTTCGGCATCTTCCACCACATGTTGTGTGCCGCCTTCGCCCAGCGTTTGTCCATCAATCACGTCATCGCAGTGGCGACACCACGCGTATAGCATCAACGTGCTGCGCCGCGTGGGCGCATCGAACAGTTTCGCGGCGGTGGCAAAACTCTTTGAGCCCACCGCCATGGTCTGAGTCACTTGCTCTAGCAGGGGTTGGCGATTCATCCAGCGAGATCCTCCTGCATCAGTTGCGCAGTGGCTTTCGCCGAGCCAATCACACCGGGTACCCCGGCGCCGGGATGTGTGCCAGCACCAACCAGATAGAGGTTGGCGATATCCGCATCGCGGTTATGTGGGCGGAACCATGCGCTCTGCGTCAAAATCGGTTCCAGCGAAAACGCTGAACCCTGATGGGCATGCAGCGTGTCGCGAAAATCAAACGGCGTAAACATGCGGTGCGTCACCAGTTGCTGACGTAGTCCCGGCATATAGTGCTCCTCCAGATAAGCAAAAATGCGATCGCGTAAACGCGGTCCTTCCTGTTGCCAGTCGATCGCCGCCGTGCCGAGATGCGGCACCGGTGCCAATACATAAAAACTGCCACAGCCTGCCGGAGCCAGTGATGGATCGCTGGAGCAGGGTGCATGCAGATAAAGCGAAAAATCGTCTGAAAGCTGGCTGCTGTTAAAAATCTCATCGATCAGCTCACGATAGCGCGGGCCAAAGCACACGCTATGATGCGCCAGCTGTGAATGCGGGTGATTCAGACCGAAATAGAGTACAAACAGCGAATTGCTCATGCGTTTACGTTTCAGCGAGGCCGCACGTTTGCTGGCGGCAGGATGCCCACGCAGCAACCGATCATAGGTATGCACCACATCGGCATTCGACGCCACCGCATTAGCTGCAAACCGGCGACCATCTTTCAACTGTACGCCAGTTATGCGGTTACTCTGGGTTTCCAGCTGGCTCACTTCGGCGTTGAGCAACAATTCGCCACCCAGGTCGGTAAACAGCTTAGCCAGGCCTTGCACCAGCGCTCCCGTGCCGCCACGTGGGAACCATACGCCCCATTCGCGTTCCAGCGCATGAATCAAGGTATAGATCGAGGACGTTGCAAAAGGATTACCGCCAAC
Organism: Pantoea sp. USMM079; assembly: GCF_037153115.1. Lineage (NCBI taxonomy): Bacteria > Pseudomonadati > Pseudomonadota > Gammaproteobacteria > Enterobacterales > Erwiniaceae > Pantoea > Pantoea sp. USMM079. Next base: position 36,821 of record NZ_JBBCKX010000022.1, on the reverse strand, counting down.
CAGCAGCGAGTGAAAAGAGAATGCCTGACGCAGGTGATCGTCCTGTATAAATTTTGCCACCATACTGTAAACGCTGCGCCAGGCCTGCAAGCGGCCTAACTGAGGGCCAGCATGCAGCATGTCACGGAAATGCAAAAAAGGCACAGTCCCCAATTTAAGATAACCCTCTTTGAACACCTCGCGTGAATAGGCGAGAAACTGCCGATAGCCTGCGACATCGGCCGGGTTGAAGCGGGCAATTTGCTGCTCCAGCAACGATTGATTATTGTCATAGTCGAGCTGTTTGCCGTCTTCCCAGCATAAGCGATAGAAAGGCGTAACCGGCATCAATTCAACATAATCACTGAGCGATTTACCGGCCAGCGTAAACAGCGCTTCAATCGCTGTCGGGTCGGTGATCACTGTCGGTCCGGCATCAAAAGTAAAGCCCTGTTCCTGCCATGCGTAGGCGCGTCCGCCGGGTTTATCGCGCTGCTCAAGTAGCGTGGTAGGAATGCCAGCTGCCTGCAGCCGGATAGCCAGCGCCAGGCCGCCGAAACCGGCGCCAATCACATAAGTACGTGTCATTATTTCTTCCCTGGTTTAGAAGAGGTCGTCATCAGTGCGCGCACCGCTTCGCCAATCGGCACCGGCGGTTTGCCACATAAAATGCGCGCTTTATCGCCGAGCTGGAGTTGCCCGGCGTAAAAGCGGCTGATTAATCCGGCATTCAGCCGATAAAAGCGCTGCATGACACGCCAGCGCTGGTCCGGGTGCCCGGCCAAGAACAGCATTCGATTGAGCAGCCGGAAAAAACGCTGTGTTCGCCACTGCTCGCGTGCAAACTGTTCGATGGCGCGACTGAGCGTTGTCGCATCACAGGGCAACAGTTGGGCAATGCGTTCAGCCAGCGCCAGTGCTGTGGGCAACGAGTAGCCCGTGGTGGCGTGAAACAAGCCCGCACGCAACCCGCTGCACGGCTGATCACGCTGTTGTTGCCAGAAGGCATCAATATCGCCACTCAATGTTATTGGCAGTGAACCTTGCTCCTCACGCAGCAGAAGGCTCAAGCTCCAGTGATGTGCTTTGGCGTAATCGGCGATATTCAGCCGCGCGGTGTGCTCTGTCAGCGTGGGCTGATTAATGTAGTGCGTATCTTCAATTAAAAGACGATCTGTACTCAGCGGTAAGGTATAAACAAAGCGGTAGCCCTGTTGTTGATCCACTGTCGCATCCATCAAGATCGGTTGTGTTAAACCGTGAGGCCTCGCCAGATGCCACTCCTGACCGATAAAGGCTTGATAGCCGAGTTGCAGATGTGGCGTGTGTTGCAGGCCGCGACCATCAATCACCACCGCAGCATGCAGTACGCGATGGTCGGCCAGGGTGACCTGAGTGGGGCGCACCTCATTCACCGGGGTATTGATCCAGAGATCATCCGCCATGACCTCATAAAGCCGTTGGGCAAAATCTGCAGAGGTGATTGAGCAATATTCCCCGCTGAGATTGCGGCGCAGTGTAGGGAAACGCACCTGATAGCCGTGCCAGCGATAGGCAATCAACGGTTGCAGCCACTGAAGCTGATGGGGGCTGAGATCGTCCTGATGAAAGGACCAGGTATGATTACCGGCCGGATGCGTGTGACTTTCCAGCATCAGAATGCGCAACTGGGGTTGGCGCTGACGCAGCTTCAGCGCAATCAAGCCATTAGCCAGTCCGGCACCCACTAAAATCACGTCATAATTCTCGGGCATCAGGTCGCCTCCGCCAGCACAACACGGTGTTGCCCCAATGCCTGCTCAACGATATCAGCGGCGCGCTCGCAACCGCCTGAGCGCTGCAGCTGCGCCTGAATCGGCGAGATACGCAGCCGATAGCCGTCATCCGTCAACAGTTGCTGCAGGTGCTGCTCCAGCTGATGCACGCGGCTAAAGCGAGACGCGCGATGACCGACACCGTGCCAGGCAATACGTGACGCCACGCCGGGTTGGTCAAAGGCCAGCGGCAGCGCCAGCATCGGGGTGCTCCATTCCAGTGACTCTAACGTGCTGTTGAGTCCGGCATGGGTGATAAACAGCTGCGCATGTTGCAGCGCGGCTGGCTGATCGAGAAAATCCGTCACCCACGCCGCACCGGCGCGCTCAAGCTGCTGCACCTGATTGGCGTCCAAACCGCCACAATGGGCAATCACCAACGAGAGCTGCTGGTTGCGGCACGCTTTTGCCAGATGCAGGAACAAGCGAAAACGATGACCTTGCAAGGTGCCAAAAGAGGCATAAACCACCGGCTGTCGCAATTCTGGCCAGGGCGCGCTGGCACTGCGGGGAGGATTCGATGCCTGCAGCAGACCCACAGCGTGAAAATGGCTGGGCAGATGCTGGCGCGGAAAATCAAATGCCGGAACGAGTTGGCTAATCTGCGCCAGCGGTGACAAACATTGATGCAGGCTGTGGCGATCGGGTAAACCCCATCGTTGCGCATGGTGGCTGATCACCGCGCCATGGCGCTGCATCAGGCGATCATAAATATCCTGACTGGCCTGAAAACGTTGCAGTGATTTTTCATCCTGACCAAAGCGAAACGGCATCACCGCCAGCGGTATGCCAGGCTCGCGATTCACCGGCAGCGCGCAGGCCACTGATACAAAGGGAAGGTGCAACGCTTCTGCCACTAAGCCACCCGCCGCTTCCATCTGATCGGCAATCACACCATCGACTTGCAACGAGGTTAAACGCGCAGGCAGTTCACGACACAACATATCGGTGCTGGCGGCGATATCACTGATTACCCGCCATAACGAAAGGGGCGAGGCCAGATGCTGTAACACCCGTGCCAAAGAACCGGCGGGATGGCTGCGCTCACCTACGGTGCTGAATCCTATACATTCATCCGTTAGCAGGAGACGTGCATCATCCTGTTGCACAAAGGTGATGCGATGACCGCGCGCAATCAGCGTCTGTGACAACGCCTGCAGCGCGTGAAAATGGCTATACAGTGGCGGCGCAATCACGGCAAAGTGCCCCATCGGCAGTCCCGCGATCAGTGAAACATCGCCAGCTGTTGATTAAACAGGGCGTGCATATATTGGCGGGTCGCTATGCCACGATGGCAGGCGCAGGCGAGGTGCGCATCGGCACTGCGCAGATGTTCACGCAAGCGGCGCTCAGCACCTTCGGCCCCCAACATCTGTACCAGCGTCGATTTACCCTGATCCTGATTAATGTCCTTGCCGGTGTGTTTACTGCCGTCGGCGAGATCATCGAGCAATTGGAAAGCCTGACCCAAATCCTGCGCAAAATAGCTGAGTTTCTGGCGCATAGCGGGTGTTGCTTCCGCGGCAATCGCCGCTATTTGCAAGGTGGCTCGGAACAGCACGCTGGTTTTGAGTTCATTGGTTAATGCGACGGCTTCCGGGCTACGCGATTGCGCGCCCTGATGCAGATCCTGGAATTGACCCTGCACCAAACCTTGTAAACCCACGGCAGAAGAGAGTTCGGCAATCGCCTCTGATTTCTGCAGGGCGGCTAAACCTGGCGCAACGGCAATCACTTCAAAGGCGCGGCTCAGCAGGGCAATCGCCGCCAGAATCGCCACGCTTTCGCCAAATTCGCGATGCACCGTTGGGCGCCCGCGTCGCATCTGAGCATTGTCCATGCATGGAATATCATCGAGGATCAGCGACGCGGCATGCACCATTTCAACTGCGCAGGCGAGATCAAGAATGCCCTGTTGCGATGCTTTGCTGCCCATATCTCGCGCAGCCAACAGCAGCAACAGTGGACGAATACGTTTACCCGGTGCCAGTGCTCCGGCGCGCATGGCGGCACGAACCTGATCGCTCGGTTGACCCGCAGGCAGCAGTTGCTCAAGATGCGTCTGCAATAATTGCTGCAAAGAGTGAAGTTCGTGTTCCTGGCTTGCTGTGATGTCGACATGGGCGGTCATAGCGGCTTTCCATGGTAAGTTGAATTGTTATGGTTTTTTTATTAACCGTAGACTGCGTAAGGTGAGTTCGCCAGCGCGCTCAACGCATTACGGTAAAGACAGATCCGAAATAAAACCTGATTCTCCACCAGGATTCATTGCACTTTCCCCGTGATCGTATTAGCGAAAAAAGTAACAAGGGTGCCGTAACATAAATTCATCCGGTAGTCTGAAACGACACGCTTATCCATCCGGGAAAATAATGATGTCTTCGCAACCTCATATTCTGATTATTCAGCCACTGATGCCGCAGCTGGACGAAAAACTTTCGCAACATTTTCATTGTCATCGTTTATATAAGGAGCAGGACCCTGCGCTATTTCTTCAGCGCCAGGGCAAAGAGATTCAAGGCATAGTGACGCGCGGTGACGTGGGTGTAGAAACGTCGATTCTGGAACAGGTGCCGGCCTGTAAAGCGATTGCGGTGTTTGGGGTGGGAACCGATCGTATCGACCTGAATTACACCGCTGCACATGATATTCAGGTGAGCATCACCAGCGATATTCTTACCGATGATGTCGCCGATTTAGCCATGACGCTGACCTTAGCTTTTTCACGCAACCTGGTGGCCAATCATCAGTTCGCTCGCTCTGGCGCGTGGGAAAATACCGGCACTTCGCTTTCCAGTAAAGCCAGCGGAAAACGCATGGGCATCGCGGGTTTAGGCGCGATTGGTCTTGCGATTGCCCGGCGTGCTGAGGCATTCGGTATGGAGATCGCTTACACCGCGCGCAGTCAAAAAGATGTGCCTTACCAACGCTGTGAGAACATTGAACAGCTGGCGGCGTTCAGTGATTTCCTGGTGCTGGCGCTGCCGGGTAGCCCGGAAAATATCCAGCTGGTGGACGCAAAAGTGCTGGCGGCGTTGGGGAAATCGGGTGTGCTGATCAACATTGCACGCGGCACGGTGGTGAATGAAAACGATCTTATCCAGGCATTGCAGCAGGGTGTGATAAAAGGCGCCGCGCTGGATGTTTTCCCGCAAGAGCCGGTTATTCATCCTGCGCTGCGTGAATTAGATAATGTGTTATTAACCCCACATATTGCGAGTGCCACCCATGAAACTCGTGAAGGCATGGCGAATAATGTGCTGGAGAATTTGCTGGCCTATTTCTCAAATGGGAAAATGCTGACAACGATATAAATTTATTCTCTGGCATCAGAGGATTTTCTTATATCCTGCGCAGTAAGCGTTATATAGCAATTGCAATCTCTGCCGATGAACGTTGTTATGATAGGGCTATTCATTCAGGAGCCATTCATGACAACTCAAAAGATTGCGATAGTGGGCGGCGGCGTCATCGGTTTAGCGGTGGCGCGCGCATTAGCCTTGCAGGGCGTACAGGTTACGATTTTTGAGCAGCAGCATATTGGTGCCGGCACCAGCAGCACCACCTTCGCCTGGGTCAACTCCAATGGTAAACAACCCCTCAGTTATCACCAGCTCAATGCCCTCGCTATGGAAGAACATACTCGTTTGCAGCTTTCGCAAACCAATGGTCTGCGCTGGCTGGAAACCTGTGGTACCTGGGAGTGGGCGTCAGAAGGCGAGGCGCAGCAGAGGCTACTTCAGCGTGTTACCTCCCTGCAATCGCTGGGTTATCCCGCGCATGAGGTGACACCGGATGCGTTGCAGCGTGAAGTGCCGGATCTGCGTTCACAGGCGGTAAGTGGCAGCGTCTGGCATTTCCCAACGGAATCGGTATTGCATCCGGCGCTGTATCTCTCGCGACTCTGGTCTGAAGCGCGTGCCAATGGGGCGGTATTGCATCAACAACATGCGATTGAACGTCTTAGCGAACAAGCTGATGGCGTCACGCTGCATCTGGTAAACGGTGAACAGTGGCAGGGTGATCACGTGGTGATTGCCACCGGGCGCTGGGCCAATCAACTGCTTAACACCCTTAATCTTGATTTGGCGCTGCTCGATACCCGCAAACCCAACGCGGTGGCCTGTAGTTTCCTGGCACGCACGGCGCCACAGCCGCTCTCGCTGGCAACCAATTTAATCTCTCCTCAGCTTAATGTACGCCCGGACGGCGGCGGGCGATTGCTGTTGCAGGCACTGGCGCTGGATGACCTTGCCGACCCTGCTGCCCCACCTTCGTGCCATGGCGATATTGCGCAGGCGTTCCGCGATCGCTACCACGCGTTGTTTGCAGATGCGGGCGAATTGCAGATTGAGAACATTGTGATTGGTCAACGCGCCAGACCGGCGGATGGATTACCTGCCATTGGCTACGTCACGCCTCATCAGCGTGTGTATGTGGCAGTGACACACAGTGGAATCACATTGTCACCGTTGATTGGCAAGCTGGTGGCGCAGGAACTGGTGCAGGATCAGGCCAGTGAGTTACTGGCAGATTTCCGCCCTCAGCGATTGTTAGGCAAAAACGCCAGTGACTTTGCGCCGATTAAGCGCAACTTCCCTGCGGCACAGTAAAGCCATTTTTCCTAAAAATGATATTTTTGTGCCATTTTTGCGTGAGCGAGCAGTTTTAGTTGTTGCGATTATGTTATTACTGATTGCCTAACAACTCTTCTCTATCACAAGGAGGCAGCATGAAAATCGGTATCGTGGGCTATGGAACGGGCGGCAAACACTTTCACGCGCCATTCATTAATGCGGCTGAGGGCGTGGAGTTAGCGGGCATCGTGGCGCGTGCGCCAGCCACTATTGCACGCGTGAGAACGGATTTTCCTGACATTCCGATCTATGCCAGCCTGACCGACATGCTGGCGGCAGGGGTCGATGCCGTCACGATCACGACACCACCGCAAACACGCCGCGAACTGGTGCTGGAAGCGATTGCTGCGGGTGTGGCGGTGATTGCCGACAAACCCTTTGCACCCGACGCGAAAACGGGGCGTGAGTTGGCCAATGCCGCAAAAGCGAAAGGCGTCGTATTGAGCGTGTATCACAACCGTCGTTTTGACCATGATGTGCGCACGCTAAAAAAACTGATTGAGCAAAATCGCGTGGGAAAAGTGTGGCGTATGCATAATCGTATGGATTTTGACGATGCCAATACCCTCGAAGGCGGCGAAACCGGCGGTTTGCTGCGTGATTTAGGCAGTCATATTGTCGATCAGGCGCTGTTCCTGTTGGGGCCGGTAAAATCGGTTTATGCTCAATTGGACATCATCGACCTGCCGGAAGGGCCGACCGACGCCAGTTTTGTGCTGACGCTAACTCATCAAAACGGGACTAAATCCTATCTTTCCGCCACCAAACTGAATCGCTTTGTTTGCCGTGAGTTTCGTCTGTATGGCGATGCCGGTAGCTTTGTTTCACAAGGGACGGATGTGCAGGCGCAGGCCATTTTTGCGGGCCAGCGTCCGGCGGACGATCGGGATGCATGGGGTTATGAGCAGCCTGAGCGCTGGGGCACACTCAATACGCCGCAAGGCTCAGAACGGGTGCCTTCTGAACAAGGTGCCTATCACGCCTATTACGAAGCTTTTGCTCAAGCGGTGCGCGATGGCAGTGAGCCTCCGGTGACGCCAGAGCAGGCGATTGAAGTCCTGGCGGTACTGGATGCTGCTTTTGTTAGCGCACGTGAAAATCGGGTTGTGGAAGTGATTTAAACGGTAGCGCTGCAGCAATGCAGCGCTCCATTCTCTCAACCTTTCCCCATGACACCCTGCTAATATGGCGCTCACGAGATGTTATGTTTAGAGGTCTGTTGTGTCGAATCTGAAATTCCGAAGTGCCACTTTAGCCGATGTTGATCGCTGCTATGCCATTGAAATTAATGCCTACGAAGGCGATGAGGCTGCCACGCGCGAAAAAATCGCAACCCGTATCGCACAGTATCCTCAAGGGTTTATGTGCCTTGAAAATGAGGGTCAAGTCATTGGCTTTATCAATGCAGGTTGCGCCTGGGATGTGGTGATGTCAGATGAGGAATTTAAGGAGTTAATCGGGCACGATCCTGCAGCACCTAACGTGGTGATTATGTCAGTGGTGCTCGATCCGGCCTATCAGGGCAAAGGGTACAGCACACTGATGATGCAACAGTTCATCAAGCTTATGAAGCAGATGGATAAACAGACCATCCATTTGATGTGCAAAACCCATCACGTTGATCTGTATAAGAAGTTCGGCTATCAGTACATCAAACCTTCGGCGTCCGATCACGGCGGCATGGCGTGGCACGAGATGCTGATGACGCTGTGATTATTTTTTAACCAAAAATAATTCATCACCTGATCGCGATCATAAAATTACGCTGAAAACTGCTCAACCATGTCAGTTAAATCACATGCAACGAGGAGGTTATGATGCGTACTACACTGATGACCTTGCCGGAGGTTGCGCGCTATCTTGGCGTGCCCTCCGCCACTTTAGCCTGTGCGATTTGCAATCGTGGCACGCTAGAGAAAGTCCCGCTACCCGCCGCGGTTGACGATACCGCGCCGTTGTCCTGCCGCTGCTGGACGCCACAAGATGTCCGCCAGTTCAGGCTGGCGATGATGCGGGCGCGGCGTGGGCACTGAAGAACAACTGGCGGCTTCAGGCTGCCAGTTTTCGTGCTTATCCAATCAGCGCTTTCGCCTTGGCGCGAATCTCAGCCAGTTCATTCGATGTGACATGGCTTTTTTTCACCGCTTTTCGGACGCGCCAGTCAATGCTGGTCACCTGATCAGCCAGCGCGACACTCTCCCGTGCGCCTGACAGGATGACTTCAAAGGGATAACCCTTGGCCTGAGTGGTGCAGGGTACGCAAAGCAGCATGCCCACTTTGTTGTTATAGGCAAAAGGACTGAGGACGACAGCAGGGTGATGTCCACCCTGCTCGTGCCCCAGTGTAGGGTCAAAATCCAGCCAGATCAGGTCTCCGGCATCGGGTACAAAACGTGAAACCATTAGAGCAATTCCTTGCCAACTGAAGGTCCAAAATCAATTTTTTCATGGACGTTATCTTCAGTGATGCCGTCCAGCAGAGCATCAAGGGAATACTCCTTTTCTCTCACCGGGACAAGTATCAATTTGCCATCTTCCACGCTGAGTTCCAGTTTGTCGTCAACACTGAGCGCAGCAGATTGCATTACGCTGGCAGGGATGCGGATTGAAGGACTATTGCCCCATTTTTTTAACGTCACCGTGGTCATAACCAACCTCCTGCGAAATGTCGATACACTGTATATCATCGTTAAGGTTGATACAACGTAGATACGTCATTACCGCTTGAGCTACCACCTTTAAACGCAGGAAAGCTTATCATCTAAGATAACGTTTTCGTGCTATTAGATACTCCAGTCTCGGTCAACGTCGCCCGCACATGAGGAAGACTTTGCGGGTAATTCTGTTGAATAAACTCAATCATCTTCTCACGCACATAGCAGCGTAAATCCCAGGCGGTTGGGGAGTTTTGTGCGGTCATTAATAAACGAATCGTCATGGTTTTGTCCGTAGTATCAGTCACCTGAAGCACCTGCGTTTGTTGATCCCAAAGTTTGGTTTCACTCAGGACTTTTTCAAAATGCTGACGCAGCGGTTCGAGTGGCATCGAGTAATCAAGATATAGAAATACTGAACCCAATATTTGGGCATTATTGCGCGTCCAGTTCTGGAAGGCGTTCTCGGTAAAGTAGGTAATTGGCAGCACCAGTCGGCGCAGGTCCCAGATACGCACTACAACATAGGTCAGGTTGATCTCCTCAATCCAGCCCCATTCATTTTCAACCACAACAGCGTCATCAATTTTGATCGGTTGTGTGAAGGCGATCTGAATGCCAGCAAACAAATTAACCAGTGATTTCTGCAATGCAAAACCAATAATGATGCCCGCCACCCCAGCTCCGGCAAGGATAGTGGTACCGAATTTTCTCACGCCGGGAATGCTGATAAGAATCAGTGAAAGGCAGAATGACACAAGGAGGACGATCGCGACCTTTTTGACATAAATGATCTGGGTGCGAATCTTCCTGGCGCGCAGGTTGTTTGACAGATTAATATCATAGCGAATAAATAGCATGTCCTGCGCGACGTTGGTCAATCTTATTAAAATCGAGCACAATGACAATATTATGAAAACATTCAGCGTGGGGGTAATGAACGAAAGCGAATCGGGGTGAATATTTACATACTCGGCTCCGACGTTGATTAACATCAGTGGAATAAACAGAAACATTGAACCACGAAGATGCTTCTCAAGTGATTTGAATAATTTCCTGTCGCGATCCTGCCAGTAACGTATAAATCTAAGCAGTAAAAAACGAGCCAGAAAACCTGCTACAAGCGAAAGGGTGACAAGTAACACAGCAGGCACCCATGAAGGGGCGTCAGATAACTCATCAAATATCGATGGCATTATTTTCCCTCATTTTCAGCTGACAATATATCATTGTCAGGTAAATTAAATATTCAGTAACCGTTGTCTGTCCGATTATCTGCTAACTATCTATTCGCTAATAATGAGATTAATTTAATGCCCATCATTGATTCTGATGAAAACAATTTCATCATCATTATCGAGTTTTAATTAAAAATAGTGAATAAACCAACTCACTGAAAGTATAGACGATAATAAGTGTTCTGTGTCAGGAAGGGCGATTGAGGGGGAAATCCGCTGCCCTTAGGCAGCGGTTAATATTTATTGCGTTATTTCGGGGTGTTGAGCGACTAAATTGCGGCGTTTATTTTTCAACTCCTCAATTTGTTCATCAATATCCTCGATGCGCTGCTCAATGCCATCATGATGCTCCTGCAGCAACTCTTTGGCTTCTTCAAGCGAGGAGGCAGCTGGGGTGTCACCATAGAGCGGTTTGTTAGCGGTTTCCCTCACGGTAAAACCGGTCACCACACCGATCGCACCCACTACCATCAGATACCATGCCGGCATATAAAGGTTGCCTGTCACTTCCACTAACCAGGCGGTAAGGGTAGGGGTAATACCCGCAACCAAAATGGAGATGTTATAGGTGCTGGCCAACGCGCTGTAACGCACTTCTGTCGGGAATAGCGCGGGCAGAGTGGAAGCCATTACGCCTATCAGGCAGTTGAGTATAACGGCCTGAATGAGGAGTCCGAAAAAGAGTGCGACTAAACTGTGATGAGTAATCAGCATAAAGGATGGAATGGATAACAGCACCATTGCCACGCTACCAATAATGATAAAGGGACGACGTCCAAATTTATCACTGAGTAATCCCATCACCGGTTGCACAAACAGCATCGCCAGCATGATAACGACAATGATTAAAACGCCACGGTCTTCTGAATAGTGCAGATTGTGGGTCAGGTAACTCGGCACATAAGTCAGCAGCATGTAATAAGCCACGTTGGTGGTGATAACGATGCCGATGCAGGAGATAAGATTTCGCCAGTGTTTGCGTGCAATCTCTTTGAAAGGAACAGAAGGGCCTTCACTCAAACCTTGTTTGGAACCTTCTTCCAGTGAATCCACATGTTTCTGGAATGCTGGGGTCTCTTCGAGCGCATGACGCAGGTAGAGGCCGACCAAACCTAATGGCAATGCCATAAAGAAGGGAATGCGCCAGCCCCAGTCATTGAAGGTTTCCTGGCCCAGGATCGTGGTGAGCAGCACAACCACACCGGCGCCACAGACGAAGCCAACCAGCGAACCAAAATCAAGCCAGCTGCCTAAAAATCCGCGTTTACGATCGGGTGAGTATTCCGCCACAAAGATTGAAGCACCGGTATATTCGCCTCCCACCGAGAATCCCTGAACCATTTTTGCAATCAGCAGCAAGACCGGTGCCCAGAAGCCGATGGTGGCATAGGAAGGAATAAGTCCGATACTGAAGGTGCTGAAGGTCATCAATATGATGGTGATGGCGAGAATCTTCTGACGGCCGTATTTATCACCCAATACGCCAAAGAACATTCCCCCTAGCGGACGAATGATGAACGGAACCGAGAATGTGCCCAAAGCGGCGATGATCTGAATGCCAGGCGAGGCACCCGGGAAAAAAACTTTGCCTAAAACGGCTGCGACATAGCCGTATACCCCAAAATCGAACCACTCCATGGCATTACCCAGAGCGGCGGCGGTAATCGCCTTCTTGAGACGAGCATCATCAATGATTGTCACGTCCTTCAACCGCATCGGTTTAACCTTTTTACGTCTTAAACTAAGCATTACCATTCCCTTAAAAATCAATTTCTTTTGATTGATATCTAGTTATAAACAAACAGTAAAACGTCATAGTGAACCCAGCAAAAGCTGATGATCCTGATACAGCATAGACATAAATTTACAATTTGCCGGGAGAAACCCCGATTTAGCGGTGTTTTTTAGGCTGGGCGTTTGGGCTTGATCGCGAAGATTTAAGACGTAAGGACGGGCGTACTCAGTGGGCAAGACGGACTCACTGATGCTGGTTAAGCTCACAGGCCCCTAGGCATCGTCACTGCGCCTTCATTCCGTGACAGTAGTGAAGGCAACACGATGGGGTGAATAGTATTTGGTCGAGCATGCCAGATAATCGACCTTGTGCTGATGACTAGCGGTATTGCCATAATATGTTGTTTACTGGCAGTCCGTATTCATTCACTCAGGCACTGCGATAAATTTAAAATGAGTGGTTAACATGCAGCTTATTAATTAACAACCGAGATGCCAAGATGCTGCAATATTAATGAGGCCTGGTAGTTGTCCAGCTTCACGCCCTGCATATCAACTTCACGCACATCGATTTCACCTAGCTCCGAGTTTGTCAGATCGCAATAAGTGAAATTGGCAGAAGGCCAGTCAAATGAAGAAAACTCACCGCCTGAGAGATCTGATCCACTGAACGTTGCACCCAGAATATGAGTGCCAATCCAGCGGTTATCCCAGAGTTCACACTTCTCTAAAACCACCTTGGATAAATTGGCGTAGCTGAGGTTGGTTTTGGTGATATATGCACTGCAAAACCAGGTGCGGGTTGTGATCATATTCATAAAGCTGGCACCGCGAAAATCCGCTCCCTGAGCCATACAGCTGCGAATTTCGATACCCAGAGCACTGATGTTTCTAAAATCCGCCATAGACAGATCACAACTATTGAAGATGGCATCCTTTAAGGTGGCTCGGCTGAAATTACATCCTTTCTGGTTTTCACGATCGTAAAAACTGCAGCCGGAAAACTCAGTACCGCTAAGATCTGAAGCAGAAAAATCACAGTTTAAAAAAGAACTGTTTTCAATTTTCTCACCGGTAAACCGATTCTTGCTAATTTTCTCGCCAACCAGAGTTAGGGTCATGATGCTGATCCTGTTTTTTTATACAGTGGTGTGGATGTTAAACTGATTTATAGCCGTGCGTCAAACGACAAAATCTGACTCACCGGCAGCAACACTGGAATTGTCTGCGCTGAAAGAAGTAGGGAACTATATTATTTAGATTAATCTTTTTCAGCGCGAATGACGCTCAGGAATGATTAGATTTCAAGTGCAGCTATAATCGCAGATTCCATTTTCTCTGGCGTGGTGAACGGTGCAAAACGCTTAATAGGTTTGCCGTCACGTCCGATGAGAAATTTAGTGAAGTTCCACTTTATCCAACCGCCCAGCAAGCCGGGTAATTCGTCTTTCAGATAACCAAACACCGGATGCGTAGCCGCTCCGTTGACCTCCACCTTCTCGAACATCGGGAAGCTTACACCGTAGTTAATGTGGCAGGTTTGCGAGATCGCGTCGGCATCGCCGGGCTCCTGCTTACCGAACTGATTGCAAGGGAACCCCAGCACCATCAGCCCCTGGGCGGCATACTTCTTATAAAGCGCTTCAAGGCCTGCGTACTGTGGCGTGAAGCCGCAATGGCTGGCGGTGTTCACTACCAAAACCAGTTTGCCAGCGTAATCAGCCATGGAGATAAGCTGGCCGCTCAGGCTGGTGGCGGTAAGTTGATGGAAAGTGGTCATGTTGGCTTCCTTAAAGCAGAAAACAGTTCGACGTCGACATTACCACGTTGCTTGAAGGCACTGCGTGTCGATTGACGCGATAGATTTATGCCTGGCGGAAAAGCTTTTCACTGCTTATCAGTTTGATACCCGCAGGGCTACTCTCAAGAATACGTTTTTCCTGATCCGAAACCCATCTGACAGTAGACCATCCCTCTTCGGCAGATAGTGCGTTCTGAATTTTTGTGATGAGTGCATCGGCCTGATGACTTTCACAGTCAAGATTACCGACCAGGTTGTTATTGAGGTACACGCTGAGGCGGTGTGTCGTGATCATTGCCTTAGTTTCCTGTTGGCCAGAAGTGATCATCTGGGAGCGAGCGGGTACCAAAAATGGCCTGACCTACGCGCACAACATTGGCGCCTTCTTCGATAGCGATTTCGAAATCACCCGACATCCCCATCGACAGCTGCAAATGGCCATACACATCAGCAAGTCCATCGCGCAGTTTCCTCAAACGGATAAAGCAGGCCCGCACACGATCGGCATCTGAGGTGAATTCTGCCAATGTCATCAGCCCCTTAATATGCAGATTCTTGAGCGGACTTATGTGCGACATGAAGTTCGCCACCTGTTCAGGAACCAAACCATATTTGCTCGGTTCAGCAGATGTATTCACCTGCACAAACACCTCCAGCGTGCGGCCTTCAAGCTGTAAACGCCGATCCAGTATCACTGCCGTGTTGAGTGAGTCCAGAGCCTGAAATTCACTGGCAAATCTGGCAACCAGTTTGGCTTTGTTGGACTGAAGATGACCAATCACAGACCATTTCAAGTCAGTGAGATCTGACATGGCCTGCGATTTCCCCCATGCTTCCTGCACTTTGTTTTCACCCAGCAACTTACATCCGGCTTGATGCGCCAGACGGATATGGTTTTCATCCATGGTTTTACTGACGGGTAGCAGGCGAACGTCAGATACATCACGCCCCGCGCGCAGGCAAGCTGCATCGATTCGGGATTGCACGGCGGCCAAATTGTCGATGAAATCCTGCACACTCTCTGCGCGCGGCCAACGATTATGCATGTCGTGACGGGGCTGAGTGTCAGGATTTAAGGTTTTGATTTCGGTGTTTTTCATGGCGTATAGACAAGCGCTCAGCAGTCAATTAACATTGACCTAGGCTAAACTTTTATTTGTACCAGATCAATGAAGATAAACGGAAAAACAGCGGGTGATATTTTCGATCAGATCCGCGCAAAGATTCAGGCGGGTGAACTCGCGCCCGGCACGATGCTTCCTACACTACGTGATTTAGCCGGTGAGTTGGGCATTAATCGCAACACGGTTGCTCTGGCTTATAAGCGCCTCACGGATGCAGGTTTTGTCCTGTCCAGAGGCAGAAACGGCACCATTGTGCGTGAACTGTTCGCGACGATTGATATTGAAGGCAGCGCACCGGGCCTGGCGATACGCGATCTCGCCAGTGGCAATCCTGCAGCTTCGGTTCTTCCCTCTGTTAACCAACTTGTTACGCATATTCAAAATACACCGGGTTTGTACGGCGAACCGGAAATCCGGCCTGAACTTGAGGCGGCAGGTCTCGAATGGCTACAACCCGATCTCAATGTTCCCTTTGAATTAAATCTGACCAACGGTGCGGTTGATGCGGTTGAGAGGGTGCTTGCCAGTTACCTGATCGCGGGCGATCGCGTGGCGGTTGAAGATCCCTGCTTCCTCAGCAGCATCAGTACCTTGCGGCACAACCGGCTTCAGGCTGCGCCTGTCGCCATGGATGCGGAAGGAATGCAGATTGAGGCGCTGTCACGCCAACTGACTGCAGGGGTTCAAGCGGTGATCATTACCCCACGCGCCCAAAATCCAACTGGCTTTGGCCTGAGCGCTGGCAGGGCTGAGGGCATACGCTCTTTGCTGGCAAGTTATCCGCAGGTACTGGTGATTGTGGATGACCACTTTTCTCTGCTCTCAACCCAGGATTATCACCATATTGTTCCGGCAAATACCCGTAACTGGGTGCTCATCCGCTCCCTGTCGAAGTTTCTTGGTCCTGATATGCGCATGGCCTTTGTTGCCAGCGATGAAGAAACGTCACAACGTCTGCGTCAACGCCTGAATGCCGGGACAAACTGGGTCAGCCATATTCTGCAGGATATGGCTGCGGGCCATATGCGTTCGCCTGACTTTCAGCAATCCATTCTGGCCGCACGCGGGCGCTATTTGGGCCAACGAGAATTGCTGGTCAGCGCGTTGAAACAGCACGGCGTCACTGTTTCAGAACATCACGACGGCTTAAACGTGTGGGTTCCTTTAGCGCACAACAGTGCGGCAACGGTGATGCAAATGGCACAACGCGGCTGGCTGGTTCGGGGCGGAGAAGGGTTCATGCTGGACAGCACGCGTTCAGGGTTACGGATCACCGTCTCTGAGCTTGATGCACCCGAAACTGAATTAATCGCAAAATCCCTGGCCGGGATTCTGTCACAGCAGGGTCAGATTCAGGCTACCAATAAGGTCTGAACAGGCCAGAACATTACTCATGGAGTTCTCTGCAATGCGCGTACATTTCATCGTACATGAAGATTTTGAAACACCCGGCGCCTACGAAACATGGGCCATTAATCACGGCCATGATGTGTCTTACTCGCGGGTTTACGCCGGTGATAAGTTGCCAGGAGACGCGGAAGGTATCGATTTTCTGATTGTGATGGGAGGGCCACAAGATCCCTCCACCACACTAGCTGAATGCCCGCACTTTGATGCGAAAGGTGAACAGGCGTTGATTGTTTCGGCGATTCAAACCGGTAAAGCCGTTATCGGTATTTGCCTGGGATCACAACTGATTGGTGAAGCGCTTGGCGCGCCGTTCGCACATAGCCCTGAAAAAGAGATTGGTAAATACCCAATCACACTGACGGAAGAGGGTAGCAAGGATGAGATGTTCACTCACTTTGCCAGCACGCTGGAAGTAGGGCACTGGCACAACGACATGCCGGGATTGACGGCAGAGGCAAAAATCATTGCTTATAGCCAAGGTTGCCCGCGCCAGATCGTTGCCTATTCCGATCGCGTTTATGGTTTCCAGTGTCATATGGAATTAACGCGGGAGGTCGTTGAAATGTTGATCGCGCATTCTGAGAATGACCTGAGCCGTGCAGCTGAATACCGCTTTGTTAACACGCCAGAAGAACTTCGTGCACACGACTACAGCGAGATGAATGAAGTGCTATTTGGCTTTTTAGATAAGTTAGAAGCTCGTTATAAATCAGCATAAGCACTGAATACTTCAGGCTAACTGTGCCTGGCATTCTTTCTGCTCTATTAATTAATAACGCTGCCCGGCGATTTTACGCGGGGCAGCGTTATTTCAGTCAGATATCAGCACTTAATTAGCGGTGAAGGAGTGCCATTGAATGGCACTCTGCTAAACGTCAGCGAAATTACAACTGCGGACCTGCCTGCGCAATACGCGCACCGGCCTCGTTGTTGCTGTACTGTTTGAAGTTATTGATAAACAGCTGTGCCAGTTTCTCGGCCGCTTCCTGCCACTCTGCCGGGGATGCCCAGCCGTTACGCGGATCGAGTGTGTTCACATCGACGCCAGCAATCTCCTGCGGAATGGCGAGGCCAAAGATCGGCAGTGTTTCTTCACGCATTGCGCCAGTTTCCCCTTCGAGGATGGCGTTGACGATCTGGCGCGTATCTTTCAGCGACAAACGTTGGCCTGCACCGTTCCAGCCGGTATTCACCAGCCACACTTCAGCACCGCTTTGTGCAACTTTCTCCTGTAACACGTCCGCGTACTGCGTTGGGTGTAGCATCAGGAAAGCAGCGCCATAACAAGCTGAGAACGTCGGCGTCGGGGCGGTAATGCCGCGCTCGGTGCCCGCCAGCTTGGAGGTGAAGCCAGAAAGGAAGTGATACTGCATCTGCTCTGGCGTCAAACGTGAAACCGGAGGGAGCACGCCAAATCCGTCCGCTGCAAGGAAGATAATGCGTGAAGGGTGATCCGCGCGAGACACCGGCTGCACGATATTCTCGATGTGCGACAGTGGATAAGAGACGCGTGTGTTCTCGGTTTTGCTGCCATCGGCATAATCCACACTGCCATCTTTACGAACGACAACGTTTTCCAGCAGCGCGTTACGGCGGATAGCACCATAAATTTCCGGTTCAGATTCCGCTTTCAGATTGATGGTCTTGGCATAGCAGCCGCCTTCAAAATTGAATACGCCGTCAGCATCCCAGCCGTGCTCATCATCACCAATGAGCTGGCGACGCGGATCGGTCGACAGTGTGGTTTTTCCGGTACCGGAGAGGCCAAAGAACAGCGCCACATCGTCTTTTTCACCCCGGTTTGCTGAGCAGTGCATGGACGCGATACCCTTCAGCGGCAGCAGGTAGTTCATCACTGAGAACATCCCTTTTTTCATTTCGCCGCCGTACCAGGTCCCGCCAATCAGCTGGATATTCTCTGTCAGGTTGAAGGCAACAAAGTTCTCCGAGTTTAACCCTTGCTCCTGCCACTGCGGATTGACGCAACCGGCGCCATTAATCACCGTGAAGTCCGGGTTAAAGCTTGCCAGCTCTTCGTCGGTCGGGGCGATAAACATATTTTTGACAAAGTGCGCCTGCCAGGCCACCTCAGTGACAAAACGCACGGCCAGACGGGTATCGGCACTCGCGCCACACCAGGCATCCACGATATACAGCGCTTTGGCAGACAGGTGATCGGCGACCAGCGTTTTCAGATGCGCCCACACGTCAGTCGACATCGGTTTGTTATCGTTGCGCCCCAGGCCAGCATCCGACCACCACAGGGTATCTCGCGTCACATCGTCGCGAACGATGTACTTATCGCGTGGAGAGCGGCCCGTGAACTCGCCGGTATCAACCGTCACCGCACCAGACGTCGTCACAATTCCGCGCGCCGGGCCTTTAAGCTCGGCTGACGTTTCATGCTCGAATAGCAATTCGTAATTCGGGTTGTAGATGATCTCGCTGACATCGTTGATGCCAAGGCTTGAGAGATGTTGCATGACAGATTTAATTGCGCTCATAAAATACCCTGACTCATTGGATGATTGGCGAGGCGGCTAGGGCCGACCCGAATAGGGGATGGATAGTAGCACTGGCTTTTTGATGCAGAAATTGCATATAAATCATTTGTCATGTAAAAAATGCATAGAGTTGGGGGCTGCAATTGGAGCAAAGACGTGCTAAGTAATCTCGAAGTGAAGTGGTTCTATGATGTGATTGCATTAGAAGAATGCCGCAGCTTTACGCTTGCGGCAGAGAGACGAAATATTTCGCAATCCTCGTTTAGCAGAAGGATTCAGGCACTCGAATCGAACCTGGGTTTCAGCGTATTTAATCGTGAAGTGAATCCGCCGCAGTTGACGCCTCAAGGCAGAATCTTTGTCGGCTATGCCAGAAATATGCTCGATGATATGGACTTCCAGATCAGCCGCATTAAGGGTGAAGATAAGTTAAAGCAAAGTATCCGGATCGATGCGGCGCCTTCGCTTTCCGTCCTGCTGCTGCCCGATATACTGGCGGATTACCGTGACAGCCCTGATAAAGTTTTCTTTGTTGAATCGATTAACGTCAACGATGCCGTATTTAACCTGAAAGAGGGGAAAAGTGATTTTATCCTGTCCTTTTATAATGAAGAGCTGATGAATTATCCGTTTATCAATCACAAAATTTTCGATTCCGCGCTGCACCTGGTTTCACCCTGTGACCAGCACGGTAAGCCGATTTTCTCCATCAATGGCGACACACTGCCGCTGGTCAAGTATGCCAATGACAGTTATATGGGGCGTCAGGTCAATCAGGTTATTGATCGCATACCCAATACCACCTTCATTCTGACCTTCGTTTCATCGATGAGCGAGTTGCTGAAGAGAATGATCCTGAAAGGCGATGCCGTTGGCTGGCTGCCGGATTACTCGATTCAGCGTGAATTGGAGGAGAGAAGGCTGGCGATCATGGATCACAGCCTTTCGCTGAAGATTTCGGCTTATGTTTATCGCTCAGGTGCACGCTTAAATCTGACGGCGGAACGCTTCTGGCGCTATGTGAAAGGGCGGAATATTGAGGGTTGATGGTGGTATGGTCTTAAAACAGGATGTTAAAGGCAGATTTAAGTCATTTTATTTATTGTGCCATTACCATTTCGATATTTCCCATAACTCATTTAATCTTAAGCAAATTCCAGCATTTTCAATTAATGAAAACTCGGTAGCATCGGAAAACACATAAGGTGCTTCAAGTATTGCCCTCGGGCAACATGCTTCTGGCAGTGACGCGCCCATAACCTTCAATGTCTCTGTGAGTTGTAAATGTGCCAGATGAGCCCTGACAGACAGGTTAGGCATTGAGACAGGCTTATCAATAAATTCGCCACTGCTAACAATCCAGTCAAGGGCGTTTTTTATTACTCCGGTGACACCATGTGCATATTCCGGGCTGACTAATAACACCATGTCCGCCCTGGATAGTGCATATCTCCAGTGCTCAACTGCTGAATTCTGTGTATTTTCATCATCAACATTAAATAGAGGGAGTTTATCCAGCGAGTCATATATTTCAAATGTGATTCCCACTGGGCTAAGCAGAGACATGGCCTGTAAAAAACAGTGTTCAACGATGCAGCACGAAGACTGCCAGAAATGCCTAATACATACTTTCCATTACTCATCAAACTGCGCCTCTGAAATTTATTCTGTATAAGCCAGAACACTAAATGAGAAAATACTGCCTATTTCTTTAAAATCTTAACTTACTCTACGAGAGTCGATACCTGTCATCATCTGTTTCATTACGCAACGATACCAGCGCCGCTTCAACCTCAACTTTACTTAAAGGCATCTTCCCCGCATCGAAAGCAAGGTGAAATAGCATTTTTCCAGCAAGGAGACAAATTGGCCAGGGAAATAGCCGTCCCTTGCATACCCTATGATTTAAGATGCGTATGGCTTATTGAACAGTTGCCCACATTCGAACTATTGTCAGTGATATGCTTTTGAATGTCACTTAATATGTCCTGTTAAATCTTTAATTTTCATGAAGTTAACGATTAATTCGCATCTTCGTTTTGAATTTTAAGTTTCCCCAGTGATCCCACCAATAATGCGCACAACCCGTTTAGCTTCGGTCCCATCGGGATCTAAATCAGGATCATAAATAGTCACCGTAATGCCGCAACAGCGGGTAGAGTTGAACAGCACCTGACAGATACTCACCAGGGTTTGCGAAGTCAACCCTGGTGTGCCGGGGCAGTCTACGGCGGCCATTTCGGCACTATCCAGTACATCCAGATCGAGATGAATCCAGTAGGGTATTTCAGGAAAGCGATTCAGTCGTTCGAATATTCTGTCAATGAGTTGCTGATTTGATAACTTCAGCGCGTCAAAAATAGTGATACGGCGTATATCAGTGTCGGCAATATCTGGCCATTCGTAATCGACAAGCTGCGATTCACGCTCACCCACTTGAACCACTGCGTGATCTGCAATGAGCGCTCCTTCAAAATCAGGCCATTGAGTGAGTAAAGCTTCCCCTCGACCCGTGACCAACGCCAGATCCATTCCGGCTGCTGCACCGGGTCGCCCGGCGTAAGGGCGTGCCCAATTTCCAGGATGGCGGAAATCACTATGGCCATCAATATGTACCAGTGCCAGCGGTCCCAGTTGACGCCGACTGCCCAAAATGACACCCGGCAAAATAGCGCAATCACCCCCAACTACAATCGGTTTAAGGTTCAATCGGTGTGATGCTTCGACTTCGTCCGCCAATTGCAAATTAAGCCGTCTGAGCTTGTGACCATTTAGGATGTCGGTATCGGGTTCAGCCTCAGGGCTATAGGGAGGGCAAGGAACCGTCACAATCTCATAGTCTGAGAAGACGTTCCTGAGCCCATGCTGCATCAGGATCTCAGGGGCACGGAATGTGCCTGGAATATGCCCTTCATACAATGGATTAAGGCCGAGATTGGACGGAACAAGAATGATTTTCTTCATCACTTCGCCTCGGGTTACACGGATTAGCTTAACTCTAGCTGACCTTGTTGAGAGACAGATGATTTGACACAGGTTGCAGTGGAAGAGTGCCCTGACAGAATGGCTGGTGGCCTGGTTTGCGGAAAAGCGCTGGTAAGGTCGGAATCCTAGGCATAGTGATGTGGTTAAGCGGCTGCAGCGGCCTGAAGCCCGCTCAAGCCGTTTGCATCACCAGACCTCGAGCATTGCGGCGCAGGTGGTCAATTTTACGACTTCATCAATCGCTGCAGCGATGCCGCACTCTGCTCATCATCCGGTACATACACCAGCAGGCGGTCGCCGTTGCGTGAAGCAGACCACCAGTTATTCTGGCGCAGCGTCATTTCACCGACTTCCTCGCGGTAAAAACGCTTCAGCCGATTTTCCACCTTGCCCAGTTCGTAGCGTTGCCAGGTTTGGGCAAATTCATCCGAGCTATTCAGCAAACGAGCGAGAAAACTCTCCCAGTGTGGATCGCCAAGGTGTTCGCCCATCTGTCCACGAAACATCGCCACCATCTGCGGCATCACGTCTTCCCAGTCATTAATCGCTTTGCGCCAGCCGGGATGATTAAACGCCAGCCAGATGCAGTTGCGATCCTCCACGGCGATCTCCGCAAGATCCACGCCCATCAATGCACACCAGGCGGCGTTATAGCCAAGAATATCGAAACGCGGTGTTTCGATAATCGCCGGTAACTGAATCGCATCCAGCATCTGCTGATTATGTGCCGCGATTTTGCAGCAGGCAGCGGCCACCCGCACCGAGGGCAACGAGTGTCCGGCAAGGGAAAACAGATGCTGCGTCTCGACATCGTTGCACTGCAATGCCGTGGCAATGGCCGTCAGGGTTTTCGGCGAGGCTTTGATATCGCGTCCCTGTTCCAGCCACGTATACCAGGTCACGCCCACATCCGCTAACTGCGCCACTTCCTCACGGCGTAATCCGGGCGTGCGACGCTGACGCATATGCGGCAAGCCCAGACGGTTAGGATCGAGACTTTCACGACGCGTGCGTAAAAAAGTGCCAAGTAGTTTTCGATTGTTGTGTTCAGCCGTGACGGGGGCAGTAGCCGTGCTCATGAGCAGATCTCCAAACGAGACGGGTAGTATTTATACCATGATAAACAAGAACTGGTACCCGTTTAATAGTTAGGTGATGCTATGCCGTACTGCACTTAAAAACAAGGTTAAAACCGATGCACACATCGCAACTTCAACGCGCGGGACTGGTGGTCATGCTGGCAGGGCAACTGCTGCCCATGATCGATTTTTCCATTGTCAACGTGGCGCTGGATGCCATGGCGCATACGTTGCGCGCCACATCGATTGAGCTGGCGCTGATTGTCGCCGTGTACGGCATTGCTTTCGCCATCTGCCTGGCGATGGGCGGACGCCTGGGGGATAACTACGGACGTCGTCGGATATTCCTGGCGGGAGTATGGATCTTCGGTATTGCATCTTTATTATGCGGCATCGCCAACAGCGTCGGCCTGTTGATGTTTGCTCGCGCACTACAGGGTGTCGGCGCGGCTTTCATCGTGCCGCAAATCCTCGCCACTATGCATGTCACCATGAAGGGCAGGGAGCACGCACGCGCCATTGGTCTCTACGGCGGCATTGGTGGGCTGGCCTTTATCATCGGCCAGGTGTTAGGTGGATTCCTGATCAAAGCGGATATCGGCGGCTACGGCTGGCGCAGCGTGTTCCTGATCAACCTGCCGATTTGCCTGTTTGTGCTGATCACCGCGCGACGTTTTGTGCCTGAAACCCACAATCATCAGCGCGTGCCGGTGGATGTCAGCGGCACCTTGCTGCTTGCAGGCGCGATTGGCTGTTTGATGCTGGCCCTGGCGCTCGGTCCGCTGCTGCACTGGTCATGGCCGTGCATTCTGCTGCTGGTGCTGTTCCCGGTGTTATTGCATCGCCTGCGTCAGAGTTCACTGCGTCTGGAAGCAGAAGGTGGTTCGCCGTTGCTGCCCCCTTCGCTGCTGCGTCTGCCAAGCGTTCGTTTTGGTTTAACCCTGGCGGTGCTGTTCTTCTCCTGCTGGAGCGGCTTTATGTTCGCGGTAGCGCTGACGCTGCAGTCAGGCATTGGCTTAACTGCATTTCAGTCGGGAAACGCGTTTATCGCACTGGGCGCTGCCTACTTCATCGGCGCGATGCGTTCAACGCGCATGGTGGAACGCTTTGGTAAACGCACCACGTTACTGACCGGTTGCGGCATCCAGATGATCGGTTTGATTGCACTGATCGGGACTTTCCAGTTTGCCTGGCCTGATGTTGGCGTCTTTACCCTGATGCCCGCCACCATCCTGATTGGCTTCGGTCAGTCGTTTATCGTCAGCACCTTCTATCGCATTGGCATGAGCGGTGTACCGCATCATCAGGCGGGCGCGGGCAGTGCGGTGTTATCCACCGTACAGCAATCGGCACTCGGTTTGGGTCCGATGCTGCTCGGAGGCGTTTTCACTCAGATTAACATGCATGGTAATCACCTGGCGGCCATCTCCGGCACCCTGGGCGTGGAGCTGTTAATGATGGTGACGCTGGTGATTTTGACCAGTCTGAACCGTCGCACTTTCCAGCCGGTGACGGCGGAAGGGTAATCCTTATGCTGTGATTTCTGCAGCGGCTTTTCAGCTTACTGTAAGGTAAGCGAAAATCCGTTGATTGCGCTGAATTTACCTTTGGCGCAGTGGTCTTTTTTCCGGAACATATCGCCGCAACTAACGGGCTGAACCGCGTGTTCAGCCCGTTTTTTTGTGGTGCGGCAGAAATGCGTTGAATGGAAAAACGGCAGGCTCATAGCAGATGAAAAAGATGTTAACCGGGTTACTTTTCATGGTAACCACCACAGCCTTTGGTGCAGACGATTTCACCCTCAGGGATATTCACTTTGACGGCTTGCAGCGCGTCGCACCGGGTGCAGCAATGCTGAGTATGCCCGTACGCGTGGGCGATCGCGTCTCGGATGACGATATTCGCAACACCATTCGTGCGCTATTTGCCACTGGCAACTTCGAAGATGTGCAAGTGCTGCGCGATGGTGATGCGCTGCTCATTCGTGTGAAAGAACGTCCGGCCATTGCCAGCATTTCCTTCTCCGGCAACAAGGCGATCAAAGAAGATCAGCTGAAGCAAAATCTCGATGCTACCGGTGTGCGAGTCGGTGAAGCGCTGGATCGCACCACGCTTTCGGATATTGAAAAAGGGCTGGAAGATTTCTACTACAGCGCGGGCAAATACACTGCCAGCGTCAAAGCCGTGGTCACGCCGTTGCCACGCAATCGTGTCGATCTGAAGTTCGTGTTTACCGAAGGCGTCTCGGCGAAAATTCAGCAGATCAACATTGTCGGTAATCACGCCTTCTCCTCTGATGAATTAATTTCTCATTTCCAGTTACGTGATGATGTGCCGTGGTGGAATTTTATTGCCGATCAGAAATATCAGAAACAAAAACTGTCCGGCGATTTAGAAACACTGCGTAGCTATTATCTCGATCGCGGTTTTGCACGTTTTAATATTGATTCAACGCAAGTGAGTTTAACACCCGATAAGAAAAGTATTTATCTGACAGTCAATATTCATGAAGGCGATGTTTACCATATTTCCGATGTTATCCTGAACGGCGATATGGCGGGACACTCCGCCGAAATTGAGAAACTGGCCCATATACCGCCAGGGGCTTTATACAGCGGTGCCAAAATTACTGAGAACGAAGGCGCGATCAAAGCGCTGCTCGGTCGCTACGGCTATGCTTTCCCGCAAGTCAGTTCTCAGCCTGAAATTAACGATGCAGACAAAACCGTTAAACTGCATGTGAATGTTGAAGCAGGGCATCGTTTCTACGTGCGTCAGGTGAAGTTCAGCGGCAATGACACCTCTAAGGATTCGGTGTTACGTCGCGAAATGCGCCAGATGGAAGGGTCGTGGTTAGCCAGCGATGCGGTTGATCAAGGTAAGGCCCGTCTCAATCGTACCGGCTATTTCGAAAGCGTCGATGTTGATACCCAGCGTGTGCCCGGCAGCCCTGATCAGGTCGATGTGGTGTATAAGGTGAAAGAGCGTAACACCGGCACTTTCAACGTGGGTCTTGGGTACGGCACCGACAGCGGCATCAGTTACCAGCTTGGCGTCAGCCAGGATAACTGGATGGGTACCGGTAATACCGTGAGTTTTAGCGGCACTAAAAACAGTTATCAAACCTATGTTGAGATTGCTGCCACCAATCCTTACTTCACCGTGGATGGCGTGAGTCTTGGCGGTAAACTGTTCTACAACGACTACAGCGCCGAAGATAATGACCTGTCTGAATACACGCTGAAGAGTTTTGGTGCCAGCAGTACGTTAAGCTTCCCGATCAGCGAAAACAGTAATCTGAGTTCAGGGCTGGATTACACCTACAACCGCGTCAGTAATATGGCACCACAGGTCTCGATGTGGCGCTATCTGGGATCGCAGGGCATCCATCCGAAAGTCATCACCACTAATGAAGATGATGATGACGATTACGCCACCAGCGATGAGAAGTTTGTCGCTAATGACTTCTTCTGGAACATTGGCTGGAACTACAATTCGTTAGATCGCGGCTTCTTCCCAACCTCGGGGGTTGCAGCGGGTTTCAACACCAAAGTGACGATCCCGGGATCGACCAACAGCTATTACAAAAGTACGCTGAGTGCCAACGCATACTTACCGCTTAGCAGTGACCATCGCTGGGTGTTGATGGGCCGCACCAAAGCGGGCTATGCGGATGGGTTCGGTGGCAAAGAAGTGCCGTTCTACGACAACTTCTACGCCGGCGGCTCCAGCTCCGTGCGCGGATTCTCATCCAATACCATCGGTCCAAAAGCGGCTTATTACAGCTGTGCTGGCAGTGAAAGCAGCTACGGTAATTGCGCGGTATCTAAATCAGATGACGCAGTGGGCGGCAACGCCATGGCAGTAGCGAGCGCGGAATTAATTGTTCCAACACCGTTTGTCAGCGATCGCTATGCGGATTCACTGCGTACTTCATTCTTTGTCGATGCCGGTACCGTGTGGGATACCAAATGGGAAAATACCGCGGCAACGCGCGCGGCAGGCATTCCGGATTATGGTGATCCAAGTGAAATCCGTGTTTCCAGCGGTCTGGCGCTGCAATGGCAATCGCCGCTTGGTCCACTGGTGTTCTCCTATGCCTTGCCAATCAAAAAATATGAAGGCGATAAGTCTGAACAGTTCCAGTTTAATATCGGGAAAACCTGGTAGTGGGTATTTCTCTGTTAAAGAAAGAAGTAAGATTTACGTTATCTTTAAACAGAGAGAACAGAATAAAATAGCCGTTTGCGTAAAATAGTCAGGGTACGGTGCTTATGGAATGAGTGCCTGCCACCATCGTTGTTATGCATTTTCTATCAATATATTTCGCCACCCATTTGGGTGGCTTTTTTATATTATTTAACCTTCGCTCAGGCGTAATCCGCTTTCTGCATCAAACAGATGAATCTTCTCGGCGTTGAATCCAATACGAATCTGATCACCACTCACTGCAGCATGACGACCGGCGATCTGCATGTGCATCGCATGGCCGTGCCATTCGAGATGCAATAACGTGGATTCACCGGTGATTTCGACCACTTTTACCGTGGCGAGCGCGCGCGTGTCAGCCTCGATGAGATCGTGAGGACGCACACCCAGCGTCACCTTTGCTCCATCACATTCACGTGCCGCCGCTTGCCAGCGCAGAGGTAGCGGTTGCCATAAATCCTGGCACTGCACACCCGGAATGCCCTCGCGCGTGATTAACTGTGCGGGTAACAGGTTCATCGGCGGTGATCCGATAAAACGCGCCACAAACGTGTCCGCTGGTCGGTCATAAATCGCCAGCGGGGCACCCTGCTGCACAATGCGACCTTCTTTCATTACCACAATCTGATCGGCCAGGGTCATGGCTTCCACCTGGTCGTGCGTGACATACACCATGGTGGTTTTGAAGCGTTGATGCAGGGATTTGATCTCGGCACGCAGCTCCATCCTCAGCTGTGCATCGAGGTTGGACAACGGCTCATCAAATAAGAACACTTGCGGATTGCGCACCATCGCGCGGCCCATCGCCACACGCTGGCGCTGCCCACCGGATAACGCACGCGGATAGCGCCCGAGCAGTTTATCAATGCCGAGAATCCCGGCGATGCGTTCGATTTTGCTCTGCTGCTCTTCGCGCTTCACTTTCTTCACCTGCATATGAAACGCGAGGTTCTCTGCCACCGTCAGATGTGGATAAAGCGCATAGCTTTGAAACACCATAGCGATATCACGATCGGCGGGATCGCGATCGTTGATTGCCACTTTATCCATCATGATTGCGCCATCCGACAGGCTCTCCAGCCCCGCCAGCAGACGCAATAAGGTGGATTTACCACAGCCGGACGGACCGACCAGTACGGTAAAACTGCCGTCGGGAATGTTAAGGTCGAGCGGATGCAGAACCGATTGTTTGCCGTAGCGCTTGGCCACTTTTACGAGTTCAACACTGGCCATGATTTAGCGCTCCTGTGCGGAAAGTTGCAGTTGATGCCAGTCGGGATAGCGACGTGGCTGGGTACTGATTGCCAGTGACGCCACCGCGATGCCCCATTGCAGCGCGGTGGTGATATTCTGCTGATGCAGCAGTGCGGTGAGAAAACCGGCGTTAAAACTGTCGCCTGCGCCAATGGTATCCACTACCGTGACCGGCTTAGCGGGTTGATTGAAGTGCTGATGTGATTGCCAGCAACCTGCGCCTTGCGCACCGCATTTGACCACGCAACCACCACGCCCGCTGAGTCGTTGTGCGAGTTGGGTGGCGGCCATGTTGAGATCCTCCGCGTCCATCAGGCCCAGCGTTTCGACCTCATTGAGCAGCAGCCAGTCACACAGCGGCAACCACTGCGTCATCTGCTGGCGAACCTCTTCGGTCCAACCCTGCGGCGGCCATCCGGTATCCACGGCGGTGGTAAATCCGCGTTGCTGCAACTCACTCAGTAACAGCGGGTATTCGTTGTAAAGATGCAGGCACAGGAAGGTGCCACACAGCAGCACGATATCGCCTTCATTGGCACGCAGCGGCAGTTGATTCAGCACATCTTCGGCGGTGAGCCGCACGATATGGCCAAGATTACTGAGGAAGGATCGCTCGTGATCGGAGTGCGTCACACCCACGGTGAGTGAGGTTTCACAGTGATAGCGCGTCCAGTGGGCGACGCTGTGTGGAAAGTAACTGCCCAGCCAGGCGCTCAGGCCGTCATCGCCCTGATTTGCCACTGCACGATGGCGCACCTGCATTGCTTCCAGTGCTAACGCACAGTTGCCCGCCGATCCGCCGGGACGCAATTCGCTGTGATTCATCATCACTTCGGTGCCACGCTGCGGCCAGTGGTCGAGGGTGCCCATAATCAAATCGACGTTAATATTGCCGACCACATACAGCGTGGCGGTAGTGTCCATGTTCATCTTCATCCTTTGCTCCCGCCACTGGCCAGGCCGCTCACCAGCGTTTTCTGCAGCCAGATAGCAATAAACAGCGGTGGCACGGATGCCAGAATGCCGACCGCTGCGATCAAACCATCATCGGTGGCGCGTCCGGCGGTAAAGCCCGCAATCGTCACTGGCAAGGTTTGTGCCGCAATGTTGCTGGTGAACAATAGCGCATAGAAAAACTCATCCCACGCCAGCAACCAGCCAAACAGCGCCGCTGCACCCAGCACTGGTTTCGCCAGTGGCAGGGTAATGCGCAGCAGCACCTGCCAGACGCGCAAGCCATCCAGCCGCGCCGCTTGCTCAATATCCTGCGGTAAGGCATCGAACTGGTTTTTCAGCATCCACGTCAGAAACGGCAGGATCAGCGAGCAGTAAACGATGATCAAACCGGGGCGCGTGTTAAGCAGATCAAACTGTTGCAGCAGGAAGTAGAGTGGCAGCACAAACGCCACTGGCGGCACCATATATATAGCGAGCGAGGCAAACAGCCAGCCATCGCGACCACGGTAGCGGGAGAAGCTGAATGCCGCTGGAATGGCCAGCAGCAGACAGATAATCGTCGCCCCGGTTGCCACTAACAGGCTGTTACCCAACGCATGAAGGAACAGCGTGCCGGGTTGGCCGGGTTCCAGTGAGATCAATCGGCCGTAGCGACTGAAGTCCCACTGGCGCGGCAACCATTCCAGCGGAACTCGCGTGAGATCGCTGGTGGCGCTGACGCTCATCAGAAACAGCCAGCCCATCGGCGCGAGTACGGAAATCGCCACCAGCAGCGCGGCGGCATATTTGGCCGTGCTGCGTAATTTAGCCTTCATACGCGCTCCCTTTGCGGCGCTGACGCCACAATAACAACATGTAAAGCGTGATCAGCACGGCGCACAGCAATGTCATTAACATGGCATAGGCGGCACCGCTGCCCGCGCGCAGATAGCTGAACGACTCCTGATAAACGTAGAAACTCAGGGTTTTAGTGCTATCGACCGGACCACCGCGCGTCATCACGTAGATGATGTCGAAAATCTTGAAGGCATCGATGGTACGCAACACCAGCGCAACGCTCAGCGGACCGACAATCGCCGGAAAGGTGATGGCACGGAAGCGCCGCCAGGCGGATGCGCCATCCAGACGCGCCGCTTCAAACAGATCGTCAGGGATGGATTGCAGCGCAGCCAGCACCAGCAGCGTCACCAGCGGATAGTTTTTCCAGATATCGGCAAACATCACCGCGTTGAGCGCCGAATCCGGCGATCCCAGCCAGCTACGATAGCCATCAATAATGCCGAGTTGTGTAAGCAAGGCGTTAATGCTGCCGTAATCGGGGTTAAAGTTGAGACGCCACATCATGGCGTTGACGATCGTCGGGAGCGCCCAGGGCAGAATCACCAGTACGCGCAAAATGTTGCGTCCTGCAAATTTCTGATTCAGTAACAATGCCACCAGCACGCCAATCACACCCTCAAACGCCACCGAGACCACGGTGAAGTAGAGCGTGCGCCACAGCGAAGTTTGGAAATCGGGATCGGTGATGGCGAACAAATAGTTCTCCACACCCACCCAGGCTGGTGCTTCACCGCTGCCAATGAGGGCAGCATCGGTGAAACTCAGCCAGATGGTGCGCAGCAGCGGCCAGGCGGTGAGCAACAGCATCACCAGCAACATGGGTGCTAACAGCACCCATGCCTGCCGCTGTTCGCGTTGACGCAAACTCAGCATGCTAACCCCTTAACGCAAACGCGCCGCACTTTTATCCACGGCCTGCATGGCCGCGTCTGGCGCGGCGCTGCCCACCAGCACTTGCTGCAATTGCTGCTGCAAGGTGTTGGAAAGACGGGAATAATCAGCGGTTTCCGGGCGCGACAGCATCACGTTTAGTGATTTGTCAGCCGCTGCGATCAGGCTTTCCTGGTTCTTCAATACCGCCGGATCCTGATATGAGCTTTTCCAGATGGGCAGGCTCAGGGTAGCGTATTTGTTTTGAACCGGTTGCGAAGTCATGTAGCTGATGTATTGCCACGCCTGGTCACCGTGGGTGCTGCCTTTGGCGATGCCGAGCCCCATAGAACCGTTCACCGCACCAAATTTACCCGGTGCATCGCCTGGTGCCGGAACGATCCCGACCTGACCGGCCACTTTGCTCTGCTTCGGATCGTTAGCCATGTTGTACATATAGGTCCAGTTCAGCGCGAACGCGGCGTCGCCGTTGGAGAAGGCTTTGCGCACATCCTCTTCCAGATATTCGCGTGATGCTGGGTTACTCAGCCCTTCATCCAGCGAACTCTTCATCAGCTTGACCGCCTGCAATGAGGCCGGGCTGGAGAAATCGAGCTTGCCGTTGTTATAGAATTTGCCGCCAAAGCCAGATACCAATGTGGTGTAATCACACACCAGCGCTTCCGCCTGCGACCAGCTCCACACCAGTGGATATTTGACGATGTTCTTTTGTTTGATGATGCGTGAGTCATCAATCACCTGTTGCCAGGTTTGCGGCGGGGTGGAGATCCCGGCTTTCTCCAGCATCGCTTTGTTGTAATAGAGATATTTGGTATCCAGGATCCACGGCATGCCAAGGGTTTTGCCGTTATAGACCACGGTGTTCATTGCGCCGGGGAAGATCTTCTCTTTTTCGTCTGCGGCGATACGGCTGCTGACGTCCTGCAGCAGATCAAACTTGGTGAATTCCGCAGGCCAGATGGCATCAAACAGCACCACGTCATAGCCGTTACCGCCTGCGCCACGCGCCGCGACAATTTTGTCGTGCAGCGCTTCGTACGGCACAAACTCCAGATTCACCTGCACATCCGGATGCGCTTTCTGGAACTCCTGCGTCATGGCGCGAATATCATTTTCGCTGTAAGCCGCCTGAGTCATAAACAGCGCATTGAGGGTGGTTGCGGCTGCCGCGCTACCGGCGCTGGCTAACATGACCGCGATGGCACAGCCTTTCAATGTGGTCGAAAACCGGATTTTCATAACATTTTCCGCCTTGATGCAAGAAGAGGGTGTTTAATTAAATCAATTTGATTGATTTAATAACGCGCACAGGTTGTCAGGTTGCTGCAGCTGACATCAATGAACTAAAGCAAGTGACGTGCCAGGGCATAAATCTCGTTTGCCGCTGGACACTACTCTCCACAGATTTTTGCTGCTGTCAGGTAAACAGGTTGTAAATTGTGTCGCCGATCATAGATATTGATGCGCTGGCAGTCGCGGGCGTGAAAAGAGGGAAGCGGGATGAAAACATCAGGAACCAATCTGGAGCATGCGCGCGCGCACAACCGTCGTGTGATCATTGAAGCGATCCGCTTGCACGGTGAATTGACGCGGGCTGAGCTGGCGCGACTCACCGCCTTAACCCCGCAAACCGTCTCCAATATCGTGGCTGAACTGGAAGCCGCCGAACTGCTTACCAGCCGCCAACCGCGCAAGCAGGGGCGTGGGCAACCGGCGATTCCGGTAATCCTCAATCCAGCCAGTGCGTTCTCCATCGGCATTCATCTCGACCACCAAACCCTGCTGATTGTGCTGGTGGATCTCACCGGTGAAGTTCATTTCCGCCGCCTTATTCTGGTGCAAAAACCCCAGCCCGATGCCACTTTAGCGCGCATTGCGGAGGTGCTGGCAGAGATCAAAACACAACTCGGTCACCGCTGGCAGAAAGTCCTGGGGATCGGCGTAGTGATGCCGGGTCCGTTTGGCGTTGAGGGGATTTCCTCGGTGGGTCCCACTACCTTGCACGGCTGGGAGTCGGTCGATATCGAAGCAAGGCTGGCCGAAATGAGCGGCGTGCCGGTCACGCTGGAGAACGATGCCACGGTCGCGGCGATTGGGGAGCGTTTCCACGGCGTTGCGCGCCATCTCAACTCGTTTATTTATCTCTACATCGGCACTGGATTAGGCGCTGGCATCATCATGGATGGCCATGTTTACAGCGGTCATGCGCACAACGCCGGAGAAATCGGGCATGTGGTGGTGGAACCGGGCGGACGTGAATGCTATTGCGGCAATCACGGTTGCCTCGAACGCTATGTATCACTGCAGGCGGCCTATGAATTCTGTGGGCTGGACCCGATGACCGCGTTGCCGGACGATCTGCTGGCCGTCGATCCTGCAGTATTTGATCGCTGGATTGATACCGTGCTGACGCCATTGCGTCAGGGCATCAATATGCTGGAGTGCATTTTCGATGCGGAGAGCGTGATCATCGGCGGCATGATGCCCGCCGCGCTGCTGGATAAGATCATTCAGCGCCTGCCGCCGCTCTTTCAGTCGGTGCGCGGGCGTTATCTCACCGGCTCACGTTTGAAAACGGGCATGACCGGCAGTGATACTGCGGCATTGGGTGCCGCAGCGTTGCCGATATTTGACGAGTTTAATCCGCAGTTTCAGGTGTTGATGAAATAAGGACAACAATGCGCAGGCAAGACCCATTCCTGCCCTTAAATGACGTTAAAACGACGGAAATCCTGACTTGCCATCTGCCAGAATACTGTTCCTGGCGCCTGCGCTGAGGCAGGTGACTTGATAGGATTTAACCTGCGAAAAATACGCTCAACTTTTGCTGCTCCCGGCCGTGCTCATCCATATTATCCGCCGCCAGCCAGGCCGATATCGCATGCTTCACCTGCGGCCATTCACCATCAATTATCGACAGCCAGTCGGTATCGCGATTGCGCTGTTTACGTGTCATTGCCTGGCGGAAACGCCCTTCATAAGTGAAGCCAAGACGTTCCGCTGCCCGACGTGAGGCGAGGTTAGTGGAGTCGCAACGCCAGGCCACCCGGCGATAGCCCAATCCAAATGCTTGCTGCAATAACAAGTAGATCGCTTCACAGCCCAGCACGTTGCGTTGCATCAGCGGTGACCAGGTAACATGACCGATTTCAATCGCACCGTTTTGAACGTCAATATTGGCGAAGCATACCGCACCAACCGCTTGCTGAGTGCGGTGGTCGATCACCGCGTAACTCACCAATCCGCTGTCCTGGCATTTTCCATTGATCCAACTTTCCATCTCTGCCAACGAGGCGGGCTGTGTCGCGCCCAGCCAGGTCCAGTCCCGATCGTCTGGTGCGCTTGAGAAGGCGGCAAACAAAGCGTGACTGTGCGCAATATCTAACGGTTCAAGCGTACAAAAGCGGCCGTTAAGCGGAATCGCAGTTGGCGAGGGCAGTGGTTGCCAGTCTGGCAAAGCTTCACCCACTGGCTGACCATATTGATTTAGTTGCGTCATCGTCTTTCCCTGGCTGAGTTGCACATTATGTGCAAAGGCACTGTGTCGCCATAATACACTCAGTTTATAACAAGAAAATTATCGGGCGATTTAAAATCTTTTTTACGCATTACCGTAATGACATTTTGTACCACCCATAACTTACCGACTTGTCTGTCATGGGTAATTGCACACGGAAAATGTAAATGTGTTTTATTGCACTTTAATACAAAACGCGTACCTTCATCATAATCAATTATCGTAGAAAGGTGTGTTTGAATGAATGTCTGAAATACGTTATCCAGTTCATGTAATGTGATGGATGGTTTATTACGCGGATCGTTTAGTCGTTCAAATGCGGCATGGAAAGTAAAATGAATTCTGGCGCAGTCTTCAGCGAGGATGTCATTGATATCAGCTTCCAAATCCAGGAGTTGTTGTTCCGTTATGGTCATAATGCTGCGCAGCAACCTCGCTCAGTTTGCGATTGAGCTCTTCATTTGAGAGTGCATGAACGGTCGCAACATGGGCGCTGTAGCTTAGCGTTCCCATCCGGACATCAAACTCTTCATTATCAAATGAATCGACAAAGACGGCGTTGCCGCTCTCAGCATCAAAGAATGAGGCGTAATTCTGCTCTATTTGCATGTCAAATTTAAACATACAGACTCCCAATCAAGAAACTATCTTCGATTATAGATGACAGAAATTACACCTTTTATGCAGTTTTAGCGACAAGCCGATAAACAATTCGCGATGAGTTTATCATCCGCTGAGCAATGTGCAATATTTAAATGGTCGAAGTGTTAAAATAATTTCTATTTAAATCATATTGTTAATGGTTTCGGTAACGAGATTTAATACTGTTTTATGGCCATATATGTCTCGATTTTTAATTTTCAACTTGTTAGCTTTACAGTTTCCAAAACCGAGAGTATGTGTTGTTAAAACGTGTAAGTAGATTCAGTCACATTATTAAAAATATATCTCGGACGAGAATCTTCAGAACAAAACAAATGGAGCTAAAATGCAGCCAAATCTACGCGAAGTCGCAGTCAAAAACGTTGAAATCGGTAGTAACGTTACGATTTACCAGCCTGCGAACGTTTATGGCTGCACCCTGCAAGACGATGTCTTCATCGGTCCGTTTGTCGAAATCCAGGCACATACGGTGATTGGAAGAGGCACAAAAGTGCAGTCGCACACCTTTATCTGCGAATACGTTAGCGTGGGCGAAAACTGCTTTATTGGTCACGGCGTGATGTTCGCCAACGATATGTTCCGGGATGGCAAACCCAATGCCGATCGAGAAAGCTGGGCGCGCATCACGCTGGGTAACAACGTCTCAATCGGCAGTGGCGCGAGTATTTTGGCGGTCAGCATCTGCGATGGCGCGGTCATCGGCGCGGGCAGTGTGGTGACGAAAGACATCACGCAGAAGGGCGTTTACGCCGGAAACCCGGCGCGTTTACTGCGGTTGCTATAGTACAAGGAACAGACTGGTTGTTTCGTTTATTTCGGATGTTGTTTGTTTCGTTTGTTTCGATTAGTATTAGAGCGCTGTAATTCACGAACTAAGAAACTGGAAAACTCATGACAAACTCAATTCTGGACAATGTCAGCCTTCCGGCTCAGAAGGAAATTGAGGCCGCTCTACGTGGACAAAGAGAACTGGCGACTTTTCTCTCCACAAAGCTGGAGACACAAGTCATATCCATTCAGGATGCAAACGACGAAACTCACCAAATCGAGTTGCCAACCTCAGCTTTAACGTTGCTAATGAAGGTGTTGGGAGAACTGGCCGTTGGAAATGCGGTGCAGGTCGTTCCGGTTCATGCTGAATTAACCACACAGGAAGCAGCCAATATCCTCAATGTCTCACGGCCTCATATGGTGAAACTATTGGAAGAGGGGAAGCTGCCATATCATAAAACTGGCCGCCATCGCCGCGTGCTTTTTGCAGACCTGATGCGCTATAAAGCTCAGCGCGAAAGTGAAAGTAATAATGCTATGCAGGAGTTGGCTGACTTAAGCCAAGGACTCGGTCTTTACTAATGACTCACTCGCCTTATCCGGTGCCCGCGTTACACGGGCAGTATTATTGATATATCTGTTGCGTCTGTGGAGTTGCCCCCGCTAAAACGGACACGGTTAATTTATAGCCAGCAGCGAACTTCTGTATTCCCTTGGTGACTGCATTTTCAGCCCTTTATGGGGATGCCAGTTATTGTAG